>JAYUWT010000343.1:0-3781 GCA_043753405.1 Saprospiraceae bacterium
TTCTGGATCAGGAAACTTTTGATACCTTAAAAAACGAAAGTTTATATTTACCCGGTCCCACAAGCACACAATTGGCCATGAAGATCGGTTTCAAACAAAAAGGGATCCTTGGAATGCTGGTAGCGGGTTTTGCATTTGTCCTTCCATCATGTATGCTCATGTTGGTCATTGCTTTATATTATAAGGAATTTGCAAATGAAAAATTTAAGTTCATTGAACCATTCCTTTATGGTATAAGGGGTGCTGTGATCGCTATATTGCTTTTTACATGTTTTATTTTTTCGATTAAGTATATCCGCGATCTGATGTTATTTTTCATTTTTCTTGCGGCGGCAGGTGCTACCATGGCAGGCTTAAATCCTGTTTTGTTATTGATCTTATGTGCCATTGCCTATTTGATCGTCCGGCAAAATATGAAAACCCATGCTGCTTCTGTTGGTTTTTTTCTTCAAGCTCAACCTCAGATAATCATACCATTGCTTGAAAACAATAAATTGTTTTTTCTATTTGCCAAGATAGGTGGACTCATGCTGGGCAGTGGTTATATGATATTTGCATATATAAAAATGGATCTGGTTGATAACAATATTATATCCTTAAACACTGTTTTGGATACCATTGCATTTGGGCTATTTGCACCGGGACCGATACTTGCCACTGTAACATTTCTCGGTTATCAATTGAATAATTGGCAGGGGGCTTTGTTGGCAACGCTTGGATTTTTGCTGCCAACTTTTATATATGCTATATTAGGGAGTACTATTTTATCTAAATTTGTAAAAACCAGCATGTGGCAAACCGCCTTCCATGCACTTGTAGTTGCCTCTCTTGCGATATTATTCGCGACCACTCTTATCATGGGTTATAAAACTCTGATAGATATCAAACTTTGGATCATTTTCTTTATTTGTCTTGGAATTTTACTTAAATGGCCCAAATTAAATCTCTTATGGTTAATAATTATCTCCGCCAATATCGGGTATTTATTATTACATTTTATGCCCTCCTCACCTAATTAATTATAACCTGATTCCAGGATCAATAAATGGAGATTTCCATCCAATATCCCAAAAATTTATTTAATTAAATCAATTATTTCAGATCGGTTGATTTCTTCACCTTCTGTTGTAATGATTGATGAAATGCATATCTTTGGTAGATATTTTAACCTATGAAGATTTATACTAAAAAGGGAGATAAAGGCATGACTTCGTTATTTGGAGGTAAGTTGATGCCAAAAAACGCCCTCCGGATAGATGCCTATGGAACAGTAGACGAATTAAATTCTTCTGTAGGGTTGATCATAGATTCATGTGAAGATGATCTTGTCAAAGAAGAACTGTCAGAAGTTCAACATTGGTTATTCGCTTATGGCTCCATGCTTGCAACGCCTCCGGACGGCAAACTTTTTATCGAGGCGCCGGGTGAAACAGCTATACTAAAACTCGAATCTTACATTGATAAAATGGAAGAAGTACTTCCTCCATTGAGAAATTTCATATTACCTTCCGGTTATCTGCCAACCTCTTTTACACATTTGTCCAGATGCATCTGCCGAAGGGCAGAAAGATGTATAGTAAGCTTAAATGACGAAGAAAATTTAGATGAAACATTGATAGCATTTTTTAATCGATTATCTGATTATTTATTTGTTCTTGCTCGGTTTTTAAGTTTTAAAAAAGGTATCAAAGATGTTGCCTGGATCCCTTCACATAAAAAATAATTATGGAACAAAACTTTTCTTTTACTTTCCTTAGAAACCTTACCGGCTCTTATCGTGTATTGATCATCCTGATCTCAGCCTTGATCATCAGCCTTTTATTGCCGCGGATCAAATCTATTACCTATGAATTTGAAGAAGGATCTAAATGGAAATATAGCGACTTGAGAGCTCCTTATGATTTTGCAATTCGTAAAACTGATGCCCAACTAGCTAAAGAAAAAGATGAAATACAAAAGTCATTTACTCCATACTACAAGAAGAATGAATCGATCACAGATAATCTTGAAGAGAAAATAAAAGAGGAATACAGTTTATACAAAAGCAGGATCCAGGGTGATACCAGTTTGTATTTAAATAATTATAATGATTATAATACAAGGGCCTTAATTGACATTTTCTCAAAAGTCTTCAAGCAGGGGATAGTAGAGCCAAATGACCCATACAATGGAAGTCCTAATGATTTTCTTATTCAAATAGTCGACGGGAGCAGCATCACATTAAAACCAAGGGCTGCATTACCAACTATACCGGAAGTAAAGAATGAAATCAGGAAATCACTAAGTGGAATAAATGAAAAGGGAAATTATTTATTTCCACTAATAGATGCGATCCTTGAACCTAATTTATTCCTTGACCAGGAATTATCAAATGAATTCCTGAATCAGGCATACCAGAATATTTCCCCAAATACAGGTGTCGTGCGTAAAGGAGATATCATTATCACCAGAAACTCTACTATATCTAAAGACAGTTATCAGAAATTAGTATCACTTAAAGATAGATTTGAGGCAGATAATACCGGCAGATTGTCTTATTTTAAATCATTTCTTGCTTATTTTATTTTTATAACTGTCATCCTGATGTTCTTTGTATTGTATATCAGAACCTATGTAAGAGAGGTTTTCCTGATATTCAAAAAGATGCTATTCATGAATCTCTGGATCGTGCTGTACGCGGTATTTACCTATTTTGTCATCAAATCCGATACACTAGACCTGTTAATGATTCCCTTCTGTATAGCACCTATTGTTATAAAGAATTTTTATAATCAAAGATTGGCATTTTTTACCCTGATCGCTATCCTTGTCATAGTGGCGTTGTTTGGGCCGGTGACTAAAGATTATTTGATCCTGAATATTACTGCCGGAATCATGGTGGTCATCCTGACGAAAGAAACAAGATATTGGTCCAAGTTTTTCTTATTGCTGTTACTTTTACTGGCCACGTATATTTTTACTTATTTATTCCTCACATATATCAAAAGCAATAACCTGGAGGATTTTAACATCAATAGCATTTGGTGGCTTTGTCTGAATGTATTTCTTACCTTACTTGCTTATCCTTTGATCCCTTTACTGGAGCGTTTATTTGGATTTACTTCCAGTATTACTCTGGCAGAATTGTCTGATCTGAATAACAACTTATTGAAAGAATTGTCGATCAAGGCCCCCGGGACTTTCCAACATGTATTGCATGTGGCAACCCTGGCTGAAGCTGCTGCTGAAAAGATCGGTGCGAATAGTACGATGGCAAGGGTCGGATCTTTATATCATGACATCGGAAAAATGAAAAATCCGTATAATTTTACAGAGAATCAAAATAATATCAACCCGCACGATGCTTTGGATTATGTTACCAGCGCTAAGATCATCATCGAACATGTACCGGAAGGGGTCCGCATCGCCAAGAAATATGGCTTGCCAAATGTGATCATTGAGTTCATCAAAACGCATCATGGAACCACCAAGGTCGAATATTTTTATAGAAAATTTGTCAAAGAACATGCAGATCATGCTGTAGACGAAAAAATATTTACCTATCCGGGACCTAAGCCAAAGACCAAGGAACAAGTCATAGTTATGTTGGCAGATACTGTGGAAGCAGCTGTCAAAAGCCTGGTTAATCCAACTGAAGATGATATCAATGATATGGTGGATAAGTTGATCAAAGCTAAGATAGAATCCGGACAACTGGACAGGTCAGAAATAACTTTTGAAGATGTCCAGGTTTGCGTTAGGATCTTTAAGACAATGTTGATCAATATGAACCATATCAGGA
>JAYUWT010000344.1:0-3778 GCA_043753405.1 Saprospiraceae bacterium
CTTTTTTAACTATCTTAAAATTAAATGTGCCGCTGATTCGGTTATTTTGAAATTTTGAGATGACTATTTTGGATCCAGCCGCATATTCCAATGAAGAAATTCCAAAAGCGTAAGTGGCCAGATCACTACTTGTTCCATCAAATATCCCTATCGCTTCACCGGTTTGCATAGCAGAAATATTGGTAGCAAAAGTGTATGTTCCCACTAAATTGGTTCTATTGACTGGCCGCAAAGCCATTAACATTGTGGACTGATACCCGTTGAACAATGCCCCGGCACCCAACAGCAGAGAATCTGTTGAAAATGTGGCTTTTGGCAACGAATCTATTTTTGGATAAATACTAGTGATCAAAGCATTTGCAACTGATCCGGTGGAAGTCCATGGTGTACCGTTGACCTTGCAGGAAAATGAAAATATAGTATTTCCAGGATCTATGGGATCATTTTTGTCGCAAGAGTTTAAAGCAAATATCAATGCTAGTATCAGTAACAAAAGAGGAAATTTAATATCCTTCATAAATTGAGAAATTTTTTATTTGATTTAAACATGCGTCATATTGGCTTTATAACCGAATAACGATTTTTCTTTGATCAAAGATATAATATTTTCAGGAACATACTTTTCCCAGTTGCCTTCATCACTCTGTATCATTTTTAAAACCTTCCTGGCGCTGATCTTCAGATCTTTTTCTTTGTAATGCTCTATATCTACAATCTGGCGGGTGGAGAGCAAGTGTTCATACAAAAACTTCATATCCGGATCAATTTTAATACCCCGTGCATTCATTAGTTCCTTTGATCCCGGAAATCTTGAAGGATATACATATAATCTGACATTGCCCGGGAACATACCACCCAGGCCTTCCAACAGTTTTCCGCCCCGGTATTTTTCAATTGTCTCATCAACATACCTGGCCATATAACCTGCAGTCAGAGCGAGGCCGATCCTGGGGACTTTAAAATCTTCCATATACTTGATGAGTTTCTGCTGATTTCCACAATTGGTGATACATACGATCATTCCTACATGGTTGAGTGCTGTAGCCCTTTCCAGAAAATCAGCCTCATTGGCTTCTCCTTTTTCACTCAATATATCAAGGGTGATCTCCGTCATGACCTTGACGTCATCATTCTGCAGGCCCTCATCTGCCAGAAACTGTTGATGACTCGAGCGTATGATGTCATAACTGGCGTAAGTAATGGGTCGGAATGCACCCCGGACCAGTAATACATTCTTTTTGTAAAGAAATTCAGAAGGATGAATATTGACCCCATTGCCATCAAACATCGCTACGTCAGAAAGACCATGTTTCACAAGTTTAAAACTCAGGGCACGATTGTCTATTTCAGAAAATGATGGCCCATTGAGTCGGATCATATCGATCATGACCCTGTTTTTCAAACCGTCATTGAGCGATTTTAACATCAAATCCATGTCACTGGAAAGGAAGAAACAAGCATATAACAAATTTACACCAAGAATACCTACAGCTTGTTGTTGCAATCTGTTATCATTGTCCAGCATTTTGACGTGGATGACCAGATCATTGGGTGGTGTACCGGGACTTTTTTGAAATCGAACACCTAGCCATCCATCTCCCGGAATTGTTTTCGCAAAATTAGTGGCTGAAACGGTATCTGCAAATGCAAAAAAATTAGTGTTGGAGCGTATTTTTGCAAGCCGATCTACCAGTAAAGTGAATTCATGATCAAGCATCTTATAAAGCCTTGATTCACAAACATACCGGCCGCTTGGTTCTGCGCCGTATATTTCATCGGAGTATGTTTTGTCATAAGCCGACATGGTCTTAGCAATAGTTCCAGCAGCTGCCCCTGCCTGAAAAAAATAACGTGCCACTTCCTGCCCGGCTCCTATCTCGGCGAAAGTGCCATATAGGCGATTGTCCAAATTTATTTCCAAAGCCTTTTGTTCAGCTTCTAAATATTCCTGCTGCATGAATAATGGTTGAAATCGTTGCAAAGGTAACTTTTCATAGCCTATTTTCGTTTAAAATCCTTTGGATTTCACTTCCTATAAATGAAAAGTCATGAATAGGATAGAGTCGCAAACATCCAATTTTCCTTTTGATTTTGAAATAGTTTTATACGTTTACTAACTTCCTACTTCAGCCATCTATCATAAAAAGAAGTAAAGAAGTAAGAATTATCAATAACTGCCAAATCATCTTCCATATTTATTAAAGTAAGATTGTCCTATGAATTTCTATTTTTGCAAAATAATTTAAATCAACTGTGCGGAAAATAACCAAAGTAATACTTTTAGTCATAGGGGTCCTGTTAATTGATCAGTTACTCAAGATCTATATCAAAACTAACTTTCAATACGGTGAGGATATGTCTCTACTTGGAGCCAACTGGGCCTATTTTAACTTTGTAGAAAATAATGGTATGGCCTTTGGGCTTTCTTTAGGTGGAGAATATGGCAAGCTGGCCTTAAGCTTGTTCAGGATAGTAGCGGTGGTATTTCTGTGGATCTATATTCAAAGACTCGTAAAAAACGATGCCCACATCGGATTACTTATTTCATTCGGCATGATCTTTGCGGGTGCTGTGGGCAATATCATAGACAGTACTATTTATGGTCTTATATTTTCAGAGTCCTATTATCATGGAGGTGTGGCACAGATGTTTCCACCGGAGGGTGGATATGCCGGTCTTTTACATGGCAAGGTGGTGGATATGTTGTATTTCCCAATTATAGATTCATACTTCCCGTCATGGTTCCCAATATGGGGAGGACAGAGATTTGAGTTTTTTAAACCGGTGTTTAATATTGCAGACACTTCTATCAGTATTGGAGTAGGGATCTTACTTGTATTTTATAACAGGTTCTTTAAAGACGAAAAATCCGAGGAAAAAAATGGGAAAGCAGAAACCGATACTGTTGAAGAAAATCAACAGCGTCAGGAATAATTCCCGACGCTATTGATACAATATACTAATGTACTAATTCTACCGTGTGATAACTAGTTTTTTATAAACAACATGATCACTGAATTTTATCCTGATCAAATACACGCCTGCCATCAGTTCATCACTATTGACTCTGATCTTAGGGATACCTGTATTATCATTGATCAAATCAAACTGTCGTCCACTCATTGAAATCGCTGTAATGCTCTTTATAGTTAATTGATCATTGACAGACTCTATATAAAAATATTGATCTGTAGGATTTGGATATATCCTGACTGAAAGTTCAGCATTTATAGGGTCACCGGTAGAGATCGTATTATTAATTACAAATGGTCCAAAATCTACCATGCAGCCTATATCATCTGTAACAATCAGAGTATAAGAACCAGCTGACAAACTATCGAGATCTTCTTCATCTGATATCACATTTCCATTTAATTTCCATTCAAATGTATATGGTGCAATACCTCCATCGATTGTTATATTAATGATACCATCACTGAGGTCTGTATTGGATGTTATAGAATCTACCACAACTGAAATATCTGGCACCGGAACAAAGTCAATTGAAATAACCTGAGAGCAGCCATCAGTATTAACCACAGTAACAGAATAACTTCCGGCAGTCAGGTTAGTAATACACTGAGTAGTTTCTCCATTTGACCAATTTACCACAAATGGTGGATTACCCGTCAAACTATCGACACAAAGTATATCATCACAACTAGCCCTGAATTGGGTTATAATAAAATCAACTTCACTGGCCATAATATTTCCCTGAGCTACCACTGCACAGCCTCCTGCATCTGTGATCGTCACAATATAATTGCCGGCAGGCAGG
>JAYUWT010000345.1:0-3771 GCA_043753405.1 Saprospiraceae bacterium
TTAAAAACGAAAATAGACTCCTTTCAAAATCTGATCCTCAGAGGGGGTGCTTCATGGAATAATAATACGTTCAATAGCTTACTGAATAATAAAACCTTGAATGCTGTCAATGCAATTGCAAATAGTAGTGCAAGAGATTATAATGCCGATGGAAATTCTTTTAATTTCAACTCTGCTCTTACCTGGCAACGAAGATTTAGAAAGTCAGGAAGATCATTAATACTCAGTACTTCAGGTCGTTCAGGAAATGCAGATAGAGCAGGATTGTTAAATGCACTGAATACCTATAACGTATTAAACTCGTATCCTGATACAATATTGCAAAATCAACTCTACCTCGATAAAAATTTTCAATACGATGGCAGACTTTCATATACTGAATCTTTGGGTAAAAAAAGATTCATCGAATGGAATATATATGCATCTAACGCACACAACAGGACCAATACAGACTTTTTTGATATCATAGATCCGAGAGTAGAACAACGTAATACACTATTGTCTACAGCGTATAACAGGGGGTATCAGGTACAAAGTACCGGACTGAGATGGATTAAAAACAGAGACAAATACCATCTATCAATGGGTGTAAACCTGCAAAATTCTTATTTAAATGGCACTATTCAATCCTCAGAAAATCCCATCAAAGTCAATTATACGAGGCTATTGCCAGAGATCGATTGGAACTATGATGTAAAAGCAGGCAATCATGTTTCTATGAATTACAATACGTTCATACAGGAGCCTGCATTACAACAATTGCAGCCTACGGTGAATAATTCAGATCCATTAAATATATATCTTGGTAATCCAAATTTAAAACCCGAATACGCCCATAGATTAAGTGGGAGCTTTTTTCTATACGATCAGTTTTCGTTTACCTCTTTGTTTGCCAATATTGGTGGTATGTATACAGCAAATAAAATCACAGACCTGATACAAATAGATTCATTATTCAGAAGGATAATAAAACCGGTGAATGTAAAAAATGAAAAAAACATCTCAGGCAATATTGAATTTGGCACTCCGATACGACCACTGAGAATAGCCACTAAACTGAGATTAAGATCTCAGGCATCACAAGGCATTTTGTTTATCAATTCGCAGGAAAATAAAGTAAACCGATTTGGTAATTCAATATTGTTTTCTATAGAAAATCGCAAAAAACAAAAGGTGGATGCGTTGATGGGAATAAAACTTAGCGGTAGTAATACGCATTACTCTGAGCAACCTTCATTGGATCAAACATACAGTGAAACCAATATCTTCGGTGAGTTTACTTACACGCCTACAGAAAAATGGACATTTCACACAGAATACGACGGTATATCCTATAATCAAACCGGATCTGCAGAAACAATCAACGTGCCATTGTGGAAAGCGCACATCTCCACTTATTTTATGAAAGATCAGAGATTAAAAGCCACTCTTTCAGTATTTGATATACTTAATAAAAATAAAGGCATTACCCGATCCAGTCAATTAAACTACCTGGATATACAAAGGACTAATGTATTGGGCAGATACGTGATGCTTGGCTTTGCTTATTCGATCAAAGGATTTAAAAAGAGCAGTGGCGGGATAGAGATCAATATAGGTGAGCATGATAAGAGATAAAATTTTGTACTGTCAGTCTAAAATAATCTGATGGTACCATCATGCATCGTCTTCCATGATCATGATTTTTTGCCAGATCTTAGCACTTAATCCTTGTGTAAGATTGTTTAAATCATTTACCTGTTCATGGATCACTTCATCAGAGATATTTTGTGAGAAAAGTGCTCCTATCTTACTGATGATCGAAAGCATTTCGCTACAATAGTCAAGATATCGAATGAGTTCAAAAGGAGTCATGCTGCGGTGCGGTGATGATTCTGTCGGCAAGGGATTGGTGATTACCACAGGATCTTTGGTAAGCTGATGCATATCTATTACGTGAGCCAGACTTCGAAGTTTATGGATTGCTTTTAGTGTTTTTCCACGCTTGATTCTCATCTCGATGGAGAGCAGAAAATAAATAGCCAATGAAAAGAAGATCAAATCATTTATTACCGATTCAATTGTCTGAAACAAAACAGTGGGTCTGGATAATGCGATCATACTATCACTGGTAGAGGTAATGGCATTATATGAGAAAAAAGCTGCAATGATCAGCATCGTCACCATGACAATAATGGTTATACTTATACCCGCACGTAGCCATTTCATAGGCCGGGCATACCTGGTGGCTAATAACTCCAACTCTGCGGCCAGGGTTTTAAATTCAATACATACCTGTGACAGGCCAGAGTCAGGAAACCTTTCGACTATTCTATGGTATAATCTGTCAAGCGTAAAAAGTATTTTATCTGATTTAAGCTCCGTATAGTTATATGAATTCTGCTCCATCGGTATTAGCTAATAATATCATTAAAAAGATTATCTGACATTTTTTGCTCCAAATAACTTGAGTCCGGATTCATATCGTAAAATTATTTTATTTCCTTTTTTGCTGCCAAATAGATTATCTAATTCATAAGGATCATTTTTTAAGTCATACACCTCGTCCATATTTTCCAGCTGGTGATATCTGATGTATTTGCACCTGTCAGTGCGTATGGCTTTGTAACCCATGTTTTGAATTCGTGGAAATACTATATCTGAATAATACTCAAAAAATAATTCCTTTCGCCAATGTTTAGTATTCCTATTAGTAAATAACGGAAAGATAGAACGACCATCCATATGATCGGGTGGTGAAATGTGACACATGGCAAGTAAACTGGGTGCCAGATCAATGTTTTGTGTCAACTCGTTGATTACAGTACCGGGCCGAATTAATGCGGGATATCGCATGATGAGCGGAATCCGAATTCCTTCTTCATAGGCCAATCGTCTTTCCTCATTTAAGCCATGTTCGCCATACCAATATCCATTGTCACCTGTTACTACCACGATAGTATTATTTATCAAGTCGTGCTCGGTGAGGTAATCTAATATGCGACCTAGCCCCTCATCTATGGCCAGCATCATCTCAGCCCTGTCTCTGATTGTCTTTTCAGCTGTGGCTGTACGTATGCTGAGAGGAGGAAGTTCGCCAATAGTACGAATCAAAGCTGGTTTGTCTGTTGGACTGATTCCATAATTGGGCCGCTTAGTAAAGATCTTTTCTTTATACTTCGATTTGTGCCTATCAGCTGCTATAAACTCACCCTCACCTATATTTACTACTGATCCATCATCTCGTTGTATTAGATTAGGATGCAATGCTTTATGTGATAGGTATAGTACAAAAGGTTTATCGTTTTTATTCTCTAAAAATTCAAGTGCGTAACCAGTAAATAAATCCGTTACATATCCTTTTACCCGTTGTCGTGTACCGTTTATATTTAATAGTGGGTCTATTGCTTCACCTTGTCCCGGCATACCAATCCAAAAATCGAATCCTGGTCTTCTGGAATCATCATTGCCCATATGCCATTTGCCTATAAATGCAGTTTGATATCCGGCTTTTTCTTTCATGATCCTTGGAAAGGTGATCAGCTCGTGACTTAATTTATCTTTAGCAGTATTATCAATTATACCATTATGATGAGCATATTGACCCGTCAAAAATGATGTTCTGCTCGGCGAACATAGTGGGGTGGTGCAAAACATATTTTTAAATTCCGCACCTTCCTTAACCAGACGATCGATAGAAGGGGTATTCACAAAATTATGTCCACCCATTTTATAATCATCCCATCGCATATCATCTACCAATACAAATAGAATATTGGGTCGTTGTTTTGA
>JAYUWT010000346.1:0-9962 GCA_043753405.1 Saprospiraceae bacterium
TAATCAAAATAATAAATACAAAAAATAAATGGACCTTATTCTTTCCCTGACCTGGTAGAATATTTAACCAATATATTTCTAGCTATATCCTTGGATATATTGGTCTCAGAAGATTGGTTGATTACAATCCGGTTTGAATTATCAAATTCAAACCGTTCAATGATCTTTATCTCTGAACCTAAAGTTATTTCCTGGCTATCCAGAAATTTCAAAAAGGAAGCTGTTTGATTGAGAACACTTACCACTATCACTATCGTATTTATACTCACATCTGTCAATGGAAATCTACTCCTGAGTACAAATTTCCCATTATGGTCCGGTATAGGATCCCCATGGGGATCATATTTTGGAAAGCCTAAATAATTTTCTAATTCATCGATCAATTTATTCGAATTGATGTGTTCAAGCGCATCTGAAGTTTCATAGATCTCATCCCAGGAGAAATTCAATTTTTCAACGAGAAATACCTTCCACAATCTGTTTTTTCTGATCAGTTGAGTTGCAATTGCATTCCCGTGCTGCTTCAGTGAAACACCTTTGTATTTTTCATAGTGGATGATACCTTTTTCATGAAGTCTTTGGATCATATCCGTTACTGAAGCCGGAGAAGTATTCATCTGTTTTGCAATAGCATTCGTATTTACAGCATTGCCGGTCTTTTCAAAAATGCGGTATATTGCTTTAATATAATCCTCCTCTGACTGTGATAATTGGTTCATCGTCTTTATTATTTTTGCCGGTATAAACATAAAGTATCTTATCCATAATTTTAGACAAGTCTAAAATATTTTTTTATTATTTAATTTATTATTGAGGTACAAGCAAAATATTTTTCCGATATTCCATTTTCATAAATAAAATTTTAAAAGTTGAAGACTAAAGCAGATATCATCAACAACTGGCTTCCAAGATATACCGGACGGGCTTTGGATGATTTTGGCAAGTTTATAATTCTGGTTAATTTTAAGGATTATGTAGTTAGGTTTGCCGAAACTTATAAGGTTGAAATACTGGGAGAACATAGAGCAATGCAAAGTGCATCCTTCGATGATATCACCATAATCAATTTTGGAATGGGCAGTCCCAATGCCGCAACTGTGATGGATCTGCTCGAAGCTATTAGTCCTCATGCTGTGTTATTTCTAGGAAAATGTGGAGGTTTAAAAAAAGTAAATAAGGTAGGGGATCTTATATTACCCATCGCGGCTATCCGGGGCGATGGTACTTCAGATGATTACTTTCCCAGAGAAGTACCGGCCTTACCGTCTTTTGCATTGCAGAAAGCGATATCGACAGCAATCCGTGAACATGAAAGAGATTACTGGACAGGAGTTGTATTCACTACCAATAGAAGGGTATGGGAATGGGATATGGTTTTTAAAGAATACCTTGCTTCCATAAGGGCGATGGCCATAGATATGGAAACAGCAACAATCTTCTCGGTTGGATTTCACAACAAAATACCTACAGGAGCTTTACTCTTGGTTTCTGATATTCCTATGATCCCCGAGGGAGTAAAAACTGATGCCAGCGACCTTCATGTAAGTGCAAATTATGTCAACGATCATTTAAAAATTGGTATAAAATCACTGGTCATGCTGAAGGAAAATCACAAAACTGTAAAACACCTTAAATTTTAAGTATAACCAGCCATAAGCCGATTTTTTGTATAAAATACCGGTCTTCTTGTCGAAAATAATTTTCCTTTCTTGAATTCTGAATTAACTTTGGCCATGCTTGACATTAATATCATAATATTTCACATTTGAACATAGCACATATCTTTTGGGAAAGTTGCGTTCAGGCTCTATCTGAGCTTAAAAATAATAAACTGAGGACCTTCCTTTCTTTGCTTGGCATTATGATTGGCATATTTTGTATAATAGCTGTCCAATCTGCTGTAGACTCTTTGGAAAATAATATAAGGGGAAGTTTTGAAAAATTAGGCAATGATGTGGTGTACGTTGATAAAAGACCATGGAGCGATGATGGGGATAATTATTGGAAATATATGAGACGGCCTAAACCATCCTTCAGTGATTATGAAGCTATAAAAGATAAAAGTAATTCTACTGAAATGGTGTCTTACAGTGCTTTTATAGGTTCAAAGGTTGTCAAATTCCAAAAGAATTCTATCGAAGGTGCCTATATCATCGGTGTCACAGAAAATTATGGTAATATCTTTAATATGGAAATGGCATCCGGCCGATTCTTTAATAACAATGATATCTCCAATGGCACCAATACAGTCGTCATTGGTTATGAAGTCGCGCAAGGCTTATTCGGGCAGGCAGATCCTATTGGACGGATCATTGTATTGGGTGGAAAAAAACTGCAGGTAATAGGTATGGTTGCGAAGACGGGCAAGAGCCTCATCAATCCTCTTGATTTCGATGAAATATGTCTGGTATCATACAAAACAGCTCAGTTTTATATTAATCTTCGGGGTGATAATTTCTTTTCGTCTATCAATGCCAAAGCAAAAAAAGGTGTTGAATTTGAAGATTATAAGGATGAAATAACCGGTTTACTGCGAGCTGAAAGAAGGATAAAACCTAAAGAGGAAAGTAATTTTGCTTTAAATGAACTTTCGATGTTGAATAAAATTTTCGATAGTGTATTTGGTGTTTTAAAGTTGGCGGGATTGATCATAGGAGGTTTTGCTATATTGGTAGGCATGTTTAGTGTTGCTAATATTATGTTTGTATCCGTTAAAGAAAGAACACATGTTATTGGAATAAAAAAGGCTATCGGAGCAACAAGAAAAGTAATATTGCTTGAGTTTCTTATTGAGTCAGTTGTGCTTTGTATTTTAGGCGGGATATTAGGATTGATCTTTGTTTTTGGTGTGCTAAAATTGGCAAGTGCCCTCACCGAATTTGAAATGACTATGTCATTCTCAAATATAATGGTTGGTCTGGTTTTGTCGATTATTGTTGGAATTCTTGCCGGAGTGATACCGGCATTCAATGCTGCTAAAATGGATCCTGTAGAAGCCATTCGTCAAGGTTGATTTGATTATTGATATTCTCATATGACCCCTCCAGGCTTATTTTAAAATAAAATATTTTGAAACCAATTGTTGCATATGAGCATTCCTTCGAACTGTTGGATATCAGGGTTGGCACTATCGTCTCGGCTCAACTATTTGAACGGGCAAAAAAACCATCTTATAAAATTGAGATCGATTTTGGAAATGAGATCGGTATTAAAAAAAGTAGTGCTCAGATCACACATCATTATGATCCCCATGCATTGATAGGAAATCAGGTAATCGCCGTCATTAATTTTCCGGGAAGAAATATTGGTGGTTATATTTCAGAAGTTTTGGTATTAGGTGTGTATGATGAGCTTCATCATGTTATTCTATTAAAGCCTGATCGCAATATTGCGAATGGGGCTAAAATCGGTTGATCATTAAAGTGTATCACTTCCCAATGCATCCCGGTAATTCGTAAATCATTAATTAATATTTGGCAGTCTTTTAATATAAAAGTTTACTTTTATCCCTTCAAAAATTGTTTATCGTGCAGAAACACATTGTTCTATTTATACTCACTATTATAAGTTTTTCAGCCCATTCACAGCGTACTATCTTGCGTGGTAATGTATATGACAGGGCTGACGGAAATACGATCATCGCCGCATCAGTCTCTGTAACAGGCACAAATTTATTGGATCTTACAGACAACGATGGATATTTTAACTTAACTGATCCTCCTTCAGGATCACAGCGAATTATGGTAACTTATGTAGGATATGATACTGCCTATATTGATATTAATATTGCTAATCTGGCCATAACCTATAAAAAAGTTTACCTTGAACAATCATCCCAATTGTTGGGTGAAGTGCAGATCACAGCCGGTAGCATTGAAAAGCGAACAGAAGTGAAGGCTGGAGTTATAACTATTAGTCCCAGACAAATAAAATCCTTACCATCTATAGGTGGTGATGCAGATATAGCCCAATATTTACCAGTGTTGCCCGGGATAGTAAGCACCGGTGACCAGGGTGGACAGATCTATATCAGAGGTGGTGCTCCTATTCAGAATAAGATAATGATCGATGGTATGACCATTTTTAACCCTTTCCATAGTATCGGTATTTTCTCTGTATTTGAGACAGAAGTAATTAAAACTGTCGATGTAAGTTCTGCAGGTTTCAATGTGGAATATGGCGGTCGGGTGTCAGCGGTAGTTGATATTAAAACAAGGGAAGGTAATAAAAAAAGATTTGGAGGGGTAGTTGGATTGAGTCCTTTTAGTGGCAAGGTAGTTCTGGAAGGTCCCATCATTAAACTTAAGGAGGATGAAGCATTTTCAGCCTCATATATTGTATCTTTTAAGAAATCATTACTGGAACGTACTTCAAAGACCTTGTACAGTTATGTAAATGAAGAAGGTTTACCATTCGCTTTTGAGGATTATTATGGCAAAGTGAATATCTCTCTGGACAATGGTAGTAAAATTGATATGTTTGGATTCAATTTCAATGACAATGTGAACTATACCGCCACTACAAAATTTCAATGGAAAAACAGCGGGGGAGGAGTAAATTTTGTTTTAAATCCTACCGGCTCTAATTTCACGCTTGGGGCCAATGCTAATTTTACAAAATATAATATTGCATTGAATGAATTGGATCAAAATCCAAGGACTTCTGAGCTATCCAATTACTTTTTCGGGGTAAATATCACAAATTATGCCCCTAAATCTGAACTTCAATTTGGTGTAGAACTGGCAGGGAATACTACTGATCTTCAATATACTAATTTCCTCAAAAATACTATTGCCAGAAAAGATAATACAACTGAATTATCCTTTTTCTTCAAGGATAAATTGTTGCTGGGCGATCTGGTATTAGAACCCGGTATCAGGCTTCAATATTATGCTTCACTTGGTAAGTTCAGCCCGGAACCAAGGGTAGGAATGAAATATAATGCATCGGATAGATTAAGATTCAAAGGAGCTGCCGGTCTTTACTCTCAAAACATACTCAGCACAGTAGATGACAGGGATGTGGTCAATTTGTTCAGTGGATTTTTGTCAGGGCCGGAAGAGTCCATATTGGATAAAAGCAAAAACGAATCCGTAAATAATGTTTTGCAAAAAGCTTGGCACGTAGTATTCGGCGTTGAGTATGATTTCAATCAGTATCTTGAATTGAACCTTGAGCCATATTATAAAAATTTTACAGCCTTGTTGAATATTAACAGAGGTAAAGTTTTAAAAACAGAACATGATTATATAGTTGAGACGGGCAAGGCTTATGGCATCGATTTTACGGCTAAATATTCAAGAGGTCGTTATTATTTCTGGGGGACATATTCTTATGGAAAGGTTACTAGGAATGACGGTCTGCAGGAATATCCAACTATTTATGACAGGACGCACAATATCAATTTACTCGGCTCTGTTATATTCGGTAAGGACAAATCCTTCGAACTCAGTGCCAGATTTAATTTTGGAACAGGTTTTCCATTTACAAGGGCTGCCGGGTTCTATGATCAGATCCAGTCTACTGATCTGAGTACTGATTTTATAACTACCAATGGTCAGATAGGCGTCCTTTATGAAACTAAAAGGAACCAGGGACGATTACCGGATTATTCAAGACTGGACATTTCCGCCAAAAAGACCTTTAAATTCGGAAGGTATACCAAGCTTGAGATCAATGCCAGTATATCCAATTTATATAATAGAGACAACATATTCTATGTAAACAGAATAACTTATGAAAGGATCAATCAATTACCAATTTTGCCAAGTGCAGGAATAAATTTCTTTTTTTAGAATTAATACTTTGACAAAATGATCAGGTTAATTTTTTCATTTTTCGGTTGTTTTATTGCGTTACACCTTTTATCTCAGGACCTTCCCAGAGGTTTTGCACAAGGAGAAAAAGAGCAGATGCCCTCTTATCTGAATGAAATTCTTAAAGCAGGCCAATCCTCCCGTTCACATGGACTGAATGGACCTGTTCGAAGTATGGCAGAGTGGGAAGAACTGGACGGTCTCATTATTTCGTGGACTAACGGTTATAGAGATATTCAGGCTGAAATAGTCAGAAATACCATTCCCGAATGTAAGATCATCATAGCTTGCACAAATCCAACCACTGTCAAGGAATTTCTTGCGACAAAAGATATTACTGATACTGTCAATGTGCAATATGTCGTAGCAAGTTATAATTCTATCTGGGTTCGCGATTACGGTCCCAATTCTGTATATCTCAATGATGTGGATTCCCTGTATTTTATTGACTGGATCTACAACCGCCCTCGTTATCAGGATGACTCACTAGCAAGGCAAATGTCCCGGTCTACTGATATTCCTCTTATTGAAACAAACCAGACCCCTTTAGACCTCGTACATACCGGTGGCAATTATATGTCCGACGGTTTGGGCACCGCCTTCAGCTCTTTATTAGTGATGGATGAAAATGGCCCTGAAAATGAATTCGGATTTTCCAATCACAGTGAAGCAGGAGTTGATTCTATCATGCACCATTTCATGGGAACAAAGGTCTATCCTAAGATGCAGACTTTACCTTACGATGCTATCCATCATATCGATATGCACATGAAGATACTTGATGAACAAAATATTCTCGTAGGAAAATACGACAATGATGTGTCTGATGGTGCTCAGATCAATGCGAATGTAGATTATGTGCTGTCTAATTATAGAAATGCTTTTGGTAAGCCCTTCAATATACATTATATCACAATGCCTCCGGGTCCAAACGGAAAGTATCCTAATCAGAATGGGGATTACAGGACTTATACCAATTCAGTTTTTGTAAATAAAACAGTACTTGTGCCATTTTATGAAGAAAAATATGATACTGTAGCCCAAAAAATATATGAAGAATTACTACCGGGGTATAATATACAAGGCATTGATTGTAATAAGATCATCCCATCACTTGGTGCCATTCATTGCATTACAAAAGAAGTAGGAACAGTTGACCCGTTAATGATCGCAGTTGATGCTGTTTTGCCGCTCATTGATGCGAAAATTGATGAAGATAGAGTAGTTAGGTCAATAGTCAAAAACAGGTCCGGTATAGACAAAGTATATTTGTTTTTTCAATTGGATGAGGCCTCTACTCCCTTTGACAGCATAGAAATGATCCTGGAAACAGCTGAAACCTCTACCTATGTTGCTACTATTCCTGAATTCGGAAATTGGGCAAAATACTATGTGAAAGGAATAGCGAATTCCGGTAAGTCCATTTCCAGGCCTATGACAGCACCGGAAGGGTATTTTACTACAAAAACTTTAGTGGTCAGCTCCAATAACTCAATAGTAACATTAAACAAAATTGAAGTGTTTCCTAATCCGGCCAGCTCAATTACATGTGTAAATATCGGGCATCCCGGGAATGATAAAATTGAAGTGGCACTATTTGATGCAAAAGGAAAAAAGCAAACAATTCTTTATAACGGTCTTTGGAATCCTAATTCACCAAAATTGTTCTTCGATGCGTCTAAGATGTTGCCGGGTGTTTACTTTGTTAGGTGTATAGGAAGCAGTAGTCTAAGCATCGTTCCTCTTGTGATTATCAGGTAATCAGATCATTGAATCAGGAGAAAATTTTCATATTACATAAAAAATTAATATATTTGCGGAACCAAACTTATTTGGTTGGCATTTAATGTCATAATCAGACATGTAAAACGAATTTGTTCGTTTTAGTAATGATTGTAAAGCATTTGTTAAGTATTATGAGAAAATTACAACTTATTTTTATCGCTATTGCTATAATATGCTGTGGTTCCGGTAAAGCTTATGCTACAGGAGATTCCAGTATGGTGTTGAGTCCTCTTGACACTATCTTCATTCACAATGACAGCATCATAGGAAAGTTTTTTTATCATCGGGTTGCGCCAAAGCAAACAATATATTCCTTGTGCAAGTTTTATGGAATAACACCCCATCAAATGAAGGAGATCAATCCCGCCTTAAAAGTAAGGATGATCCAGGTCCAAGAATTATTAAAAGTGCCCATAAGTGCAAAGTTGATCAGAGTGGCTGAACTTCCGTTGAACAGATCTACTTACACCCCGGTGTATTATGAAGTAAAACAAAGTGAGGGTTTATATCGTATCTCCAAAAATTATTTTTCCATCAAACCGGAAAAGATCATGCAACTCAATGGCATGTCTAGTGACGAACTAAAACTTGGTCAGTTGTTACTCTTAGGATGGGTGCCTTTAGATATCTTTGAAAAAAAAGCCGTTAAAAATATCGTTGTGAAACCGGTCGGTAAAACAACTACAACGATTACCGGTACAAAAGTCCCCATAGTAGTTACTGCCCCAACCAGTAATGAAAAAGATAAAGCAATTATCAAAGCGACGATCACGGAAGCTGTAGCTAAGGTGGAGAAAGAAGAAGCTAAAATTACTCCAGCATCCAACAAGGAAAAATTTGAGGCCGGTACTATTAAATATAAAAAAAGCAGCGAACAAGGTGCTGCATTTTGGCACAAAGAATTGAAAGGGTCCAAAGGATTATATGTCTTACATAAAAGTGCTGCACCCGGGACTATTCTGAGTATTACCAATCCTATGTTCAACGCGACCATATACGCAAAAGTAGCAGGTAATATACCGGCAAATACTTACCCTGACGATATTAAAGTCATTGTGTCACCTGAAGTAGCAGCAAGGCTCGGGGCGAGAGATGCGAAGTTTTTTGCTAAGATCACTTACCTTAGGTAAAAAGTTTAATCTTACTTTTGAAACTTATTACGGTAACGACTATTACCAGGCGAAATATTCCTATATGGAATAGTGTAATATTCATTACAACGATTAAATTTACAGGATAAAATTGTTGTCATGAAATTCATATTTACATTATTCACTTTTCTTACTTTTTCTTTTGCGTTGTTTGCTCAAAATCCAAATTACGATGAGGCATTGGCGAAAAAATTAAATGCCGATGATTATGGCATGAAAAGTTATATTCTCGTCATCCTGAAGTCCGGCACCAATAAAACCAGTAATAAAGCATTGGTTGACAGTTGCTTCGCGGGTCACATGGTCAATATCAACCATATGGTAGATATCGGTAAATTGGTAGTAGCAGGCCCAATTGCAAAAAATGAAGATAATTTCAGGGGAATTTTCATCCTCAACACCTCTGACATGGAAGAAGCAAAGGAGCTCCTCAAAGCTGATCCGGCTATCCTTTCTAATATCCTTGATGTAGACATGTATAAATGGTTCGGCTCAGCAGCCCTACCCGAATACCTGGAGGCATCAGATAAGATCTGGAAAGCCAAGCCTTAGGAACCAAAATAAAGTTACGAAGCCTTTCCCCCTCTTCGAGGGTGTGAACGACGCAGAGAAGGTCCGTGAATGGACCTTCGCAAGGAAGTGAAACGAAACGAAGTTCTGAAGAATGAAGAACAAAGTGAAGTCAAAACATCTATGAGGTACGAATAGATGCTTTTGCGTAGGAGGAAAAAAATAAACAGTTTATTAATGAAAGTACATTAGTAATTGGGGTAGACTCATGATATTTTCATTTTTAACTTCATAAATTACTTTTATAATTCAATTTACAATTATGGATAATACCACCGATGTAAATATAATCAAAGGATACTTTAACTTAATGGAAGAAACATATCTGGAAATTTTAACTGAACAATATTTGGGTAGAATCAAAAAAAGCCATCCAGAAATGGGTGAATTGATGAAATTAACACTTGACCAGAAATACGATAGTGCTCAAATGGAAATATTAAAAAATAGATTTCCGGAAGAATTTCGCGCCAAAGCAGCTACTAATCAAAGTATTATAAAAGATACGATACATTTTATATCTGAAACTTTAATACCCCACACCCAAGAAATTATGGCATATTTAATAGAACAGTTAAATTCGGAGATTCAGGAAGATTTAAAGTCATTTAAACACTTATATTTAAAAAATTTAAGAGAG
>JAYUWT010000347.1:0-9936 GCA_043753405.1 Saprospiraceae bacterium
ATCCATTATCTGGCTGAAATGATGAATTTTCCCGGAGTCCTGGATTACGACTCAGAAGTGATGTCTAAACTGGCCCTGGCAAAGAAATATAATAAACCTATAGATGGCCATGCTCCCGGATTAAAAGGAGAAGAAGCTAAGAAATATATTGAAGCCGGTCCATCCACAGATCATGAATGTTTTACACTGGAAGAAGCACTTGGCAAAATTAACTATGGAATGAAGGTGATCATAAGGGAAGGTAGTGCAGCCCGCAATTTTGAAGCTCTGCATCCTTTATTAAGTAACCATAGTAATATGTTGATGTTTTGCAGTGATGACAAACATCCGGACGGACTGATCCTTGGCCATATAAATCAATTAGTAGCTCGCGCAATAACATTTGGATATGATCTTTTCGATGTATTAAAAGTGGCATGCGTCAATCCTGTATTACACTACCAACTTTCTGTTGGACAACTGAAAATAGGGGATCCTGCAGACTTTATCATAACACACGATCTGAAAGATTTCAAAGTTTCAAAAACATATATTAGAGGCGAACTGGTGGCAAATAATGGGAAAACACTCATTAATAGAACTAACTCCCGTCTTATCAATCAATTTAATATCGGACCGATCGCCCTTGATGATCTTGGTTATGAAAGTAAGGATGTCGAAAATGTCATCGAATGCTTAGATGGCCAACTTATTACGAACCGTCTCCAAGTAAAAAAAGAATCCTGCATTCCGGAAAATGATATATTAAAAATAGTAGTCGTAAACAGATATAAAAAAGTGCCGGTTGCGAAAGCATATATTAAAAACTTTGGCTTAAATACCGGTGCAATTGCTTCTTCGGTCGCTCATGACAGTCATAATATAATTGCAGTCGGTACTTCAGACCTAGAATTGTTGAATGCTGTTAATATCATCATAAAACACAAAGGCGGTCTGAGTGCATCAAATGGCCATATAAATATGATCTTACCTCTGCCGGTAGGTGGATTGATGAGTAATGATGATGCCTGGCAAGTTGCAAAAACTTATACAGAATTGGATAAGTATTGTAAAGAAGAATTAGGTTCAAAGCTTAGAGCTCCCTATATGAGTTTATCTTTCATGGCATTATTGGTCATACCTGAAATAAAACTCAGTGACAAAGGTTTGTTTGATGGGAAACATTTCAGGTTTTATTAGTCATTCCAATACAGTCTGACTATCGATTTTATACATCTTTGGCATTTTTGTATTGTTATGAAATGATACGTCCAGATCCTTTATTTTTCCTGTCCGAACATCAAATACCCAGCCATGGATGCTGGGGCCATCCCTGTCTTCCCAGGCATTCTGAATAATTGAGGTTTTACTAAGGTCAAAAACCTGTTCATACACATTATATTCTACAAATCTATCAAATCTCTCCTGCTCATCTTTAATAGCTTCCAATTCAGTTTCATACAACCTATAAACGTCCTTAATATGTCTGACCCAATTGTCCACCAATCCATGTTGCCTACCGCCCATTGCTGCTTTAACGCCTCCACACATGTAGTGACCGCAAACTATTACATGTCGGACGTGAAGTACATTGACCGCATAATCAAGGACACTAAGCATATTCATATCTGAATGCACTACCATGTTTGCTATATTACGATGGACAAAAATATCCCCCTGTTGGGTACCGGTGATCTCATTAGCAGGTGAACGGCTATCTGAGCAACCTATCCAAAGTATCTCAGGTGATTGACCACTCGCCAACCGCTCAAAAAATGTAGGATCAGTTTTGTTTTTATCTTTGACCCATGCTTCATTGCCGGCTTTCATTTTCTCTATCATATTTTATTAATCTATTTGATCATCAAATTTATCTTCCACATCTTTTAAATCATATTTTCGGAAGAGTTTAACCCCGATATAAAAAAGTATTGTACCGGTCACTACTGCTACATTTAAATCCACAATGACGGTTACTATGGTAGTTATTAATATGATCAGAAACTGAAAATTGCGGTTGAAGGATTTGATCCAGTTATTTCTAAAATAAGCACTGGTGTACTCGCGGTCGCATACATCCCAGCCTGCTTTAATCAAAACGCCTGCAAATACTGCAGCCGGAATCAAAGTAATGTAGTTTTTGAAAAAGATAAGGCTTATGAGGACAAAAACTCCCATCATGACACCGGCCAATCTCGTCTGAGCATTTTCTTTTATCAATAATACTGATCTGATAGTAGCCTGCGCTCCCGGAATTCCCTGCATGATTCCTGTGATCCCATTGGCAATACCCTGGGCAACCAATTCCTTGTTTTGTGCAGTTTTTTCGCCGTTCATTTTATCAACCACCAATGCAGTTAAAAGGCTGTCCAGATAACAGAGTAAAGTCAACTCAAGCGCATATGGCAAAGCCATAATTATATGTTCCCGTGTAATAATTTCTGAAGGAAAATAATTCGTAATCATATTTAGGTATTCCCTAAATGAATCTACAGTAATTCCTAGTTGTACTTTTTGTATTTCAAGATCGAGTATATTAGCCAATATAGTAACGATCAGGATAGATAAGAGTAAGCCCGAAAAAAATGATTTGTATTGTTCTTTAACACCTAATTTTTTAACAAGAAAAGGAATTAAAAAAATCATTACAACAGTGATGAAGGCAACCAAACAATTGAAAACAAGATTCCCTTCCAGGATTTGCTTACCCAATAATCCAAAGATCTTGGCTATCTGATCATACCAGATCAAGACAGCAATGCCATTCATAAACCCGAGTACTACCACATTAGGTACAAATAAGATCAATCTCCCTGCCCTGAGTATACCGGCAAGAATAATTATAAATCCGAACATGATAAAGATCAATGTTATAAATTGTTCAGCTAATAATTTTTCAGGAAAAATGTCATAAGCCTGAGCTACCAGGACGGCTGTAACTGCGGTCATGGGCGCTGTTGGCCCTGAAGCTTGCAACCTTGTACCTCCTAAGAGTGAAGTTATGATCGGTATGATTGCTGCACCGATCATCCCTGCAAAAGCACCTCTGCCCGACATCGCACCGAATGCAGCACCCAGGGAAAGTGCGGCGAAACTTACCGTCAGTCCGGCTAAAAGATCTTTAATAAAGATGTCTTTTTTCATAGGGAAATATCAAATATTAGATAGCATTTTTATCTTATTTCTCATCAATATTCAATGAATGATTAAATGAAGATAAAAGATTTATTTTACCACCAACATTTGTATATCGATCCTGTGCCTTACAACGTCCACTGTGGTTCCAAAAATAATATCCTTCAACCATTGATGGCCATGGGCCGCCATTACTAACAGATCGGCATCAAAATCTTTTACAAGTAAAGGTATTTTACGTCTGGGGCTGCCAAATTCTAATTTTATTATTACATCATATCCCATGTCCCTCAATTGCTCTTCATATTTTAACAAAGATTGCATGTCCTCATGTGACTCATGATCACCAACCTCACCTCCCATGATGTACGCACCAACGGACTCTACAACATGTATCAGCAAATATTGAGCATTTTTTCCACCTTGTGCCAGTGCGCTATTAATTGATTTTGAGTCCATTTCAGAAAAATCAAGTGCTATAGCAACTTTTTTAAATTTATGCATGGAGACAATTTCCAACGGTGGCAAGGTGCCATGAGCTGAAATGTTTTTTTCTTTGGCAGATTTTTTAAACAAAGGGCTGAACACTAAATACATGAGTAAGAGGAAGGCAAGCACCAAGACGGGTACTACTGTCAACCAAAGAATGTATTGCTGGTCACCTGCATTGGCCAGCCATCCCTGAAGTTCATCAAATACAAGCCTCACATTCAATGATACAATAATCAAGGCGATCGTCCAGGCAGCGAATTTTGTTAATTTACTGATCGTAAAAACACCCATTTTTTCCCGGTTGGATACAAAATGTATCAGGGGGATAATAGCAAAGCCAAGTTGTAAACTTAAAATTACCTGGCTAAAAATAAGAAGCTCACCGGTTTTGGATTCCCCGGAAATAAGAATAACCAGAAAAGCCGGAATGATCGCGATCATCCTCGTGACAAGCCTTCTCAACCAGGGTTGTATCCTTAGATTTAAATAACCCTCCATTACGATCTGGCCGGCTAGTGTACCTGTAATCGTGGAGCTTTGACCGGCAGCAATCAGTGCAACAGCAAAGAGAACGGGAGCTAACTTTGAACCTAGCAATGGTTCCAGAAATTTATGTGCATCCTGGATCTCAGCCACTTCAAAGAGGCCATTGTTAAAGAATGTTGACGCAGCCAATATCAAAATTGCAGCATTGACAAAAAATGCAAGATTGAGCGCAATCGCTGAATCGATGATATTAAATTTAATAGCACTTTTGACACTCTTCACGTCATTGTCAAACCTTCGGGTCTGAACCAGTGCAGAATGCAGATATAAATTGTGAGGCATGATCGTGGCTCCAATAATTCCTATTGCTATGTATAGCGCAGCACTATTAGGTATGCTAGGTATAAAACCGGTTACCAATTGTCCCATGTCGGGCTTCGCGAGGAACATTTCCACCATAAAAGCTCCACCTATGATCGCTATGAGACAAATGATAAATGCCTCCAACTTACGTATTCCAAAGTTCTGAAGCATCAGGAACAAAAATGTATCTGCTACAGTCAAACTAACTCCCCATAATAATGGAATACCAAATAATAATTGCAGACCTATGGCCATGCCGAGCACTTCAGCAAGATCCATAGCTGCAATAGCTATTTCTGCTAAAATCCATAAACAAAAATTAATAAACGGGGGATAGTTGGCCCTCGAAGCCTGAGCAAGATCGAGTTTTCTGACGAGTCCCAGACGGGCACTTAAGCTTTGCAGTAAAAGTGCCATAAGGTTGGACATCAATAAAACCCAAAGTAATTTATATCCAAACTGACTTCCACCTGCCAGATCCGTTGCCCAGTTTCCCGGATCCATATAACCCACACTGACGAGGTAGGCGGGACCCATGAAGGAGAATAATTTTTTCCAGAATCCTTTTTTACTGTTTACTTCTATCGAAGCATTGATATCTGATAATGAACGATCTTGTTTATCTCTTTCCATGGTAAAATATATTCATCGATTTATAAAGAATATGAGTAGTTTAATATTAAGCTCATAATCTATCAATATTAAAAGATAAATATATGAACTAATTCTTATTAAAATAAAATAAAGTTAGATTAATCTAACTTTATTTATCCATAAATTATAACTTTCTTAGTGCATAATCTTTATAATTCAAGTTGAACTGTGCAGAGAAAAACATGTATTCCGGGAAAGAACAATACAATACAGCAAATCTAACCAGTTACTTGATTTTTGAGAATGGTTTTTTCATTCCGAGAATTAAGTGGATAGAAGATTTGTTAACTGAAAATCCGGACCTCCTACCAAACCTTCAGTCTGTCAGGAATTGTTAAAGGTCTACTTGAGAAAACCCCTTACCAATGACGGTTAGATATCCTCAGATCTACGGCCCATTGAGGTTTTATCATATTATAGAAGCTTGCGATTGTGACTCCTTTTTATCCTCACCAATTCTCAGGATTATAGATCACATCAAACCTTCCATCTGTGATCTTTACCGTGTCACCCTTATAGTCTTTTAAATTCATACCAAAGCGTCCAGAAATAATATAGTTTGTAGTGTCGAGATAATCAATCGTAAGATAACTTTTCCCATCCCTTATTAATGCATGGTCCCCACCTATACTTTCACCATAATGGCTATTGAGTGGGTAATCATTATTTATAAGGTAAGTTTCCCCTTTATGAACATTAACATTGGTAAATCCCATCAAGGAAAAGGCTGTATCACAAGGGTTTTGAAAATTTTTTACTGCCCAAAATCTAAACCGGGGAATATTTACATATTTTGGATCAGTAATATATCTAAAATCAATTTGAATTGTATGGAAGTTGTTATCCTCTCCTACTTTACCTATTTTCGGTATCCACGGATGGCCATTTATTAGGCATCCCACGGTATTTTTTCCCTCATGAGTTATAGGTGGTAAAATAGTGTCTATCCATCGGTTACAAGTGTCTCTATTTACCAATGGAGGTTTTGGAGGTATTATCTCCTTATTACAACTGCTCATCCCAATAAATATCATTATGGATATACCTAAAAGGCATTTGAATAAGGTGTTTGCTATATTTTTCATGATTATAGTTTTACGGCTTTATAGATACTTATTTCTTTGCCCGTTTTAACCTTTATAATATACATTCCTTCTACCCAGGCAGATGAATTTATTTCTGTAATGCCGGTTTGTTTACTGTTGGAATAAATGTGTATGCCATTCATATTTTAATCTTTCAAATTTCAGGTTTAACTGCTTTTAAAATATACACCATAGGAATTTTATTCTCCAAATGTTTGATCCTGAATTTACCGGGTTCAAATTCTTCTACATTTTTAAAACAGGAATATGGTGAATAATCATATTCTTTAAACTCAACTATAATAAGTTGATGATCTAGCAAACTTGTCATAACCTCACTCAGTGAATGATTCCAGGTGACGGAAGTGATCTCGATTTCTGAATCCACATCTGCATAGGTTCCGGATTCTGTTTCTACAATGGGATCTTCTTTAAAATAATTGTAACCGATCTTATCAAAATCATTATCAAACATCCAAATCACAGGATGGAATTCAGCAATAATGAAATAACCTCCCGGTTTTAAATAATTTTTGATGATGCCTGCCCATTTCATGAGATCCGGAAACCAGCCGATAGTGCCATAAGACGTAAAGACAATGTCAAATGTATCATTCAAATAATCAGGCAGGTCATATATATCACAGCAAATAAAGGTAGCCTCCTGATCAATTTTTAATGCAAGGTCTCTGGCGGCTTCTATAGCCTTGTCAGAGAGATCAACACCCGTCACCTGGGCTCCCATTCTTGCCAACGACAAAGTATCCTGGCCAAAATGGCATTGCAGGTGCAAAATTCTTTTGCCTCTTACATCGCCAAGGGCTTCCAATTCTATTTTATTTAATGAGGTCTCACCATTGATAAAGTCTTTTACATGATAAAATTCCGATTTCAAATGGATATCTACCCTTTTGTTCCAGGATTCTTTATTGACCTCAAGGTAGTTTTGTTCGTAATTATCCATTAATGAAATCACTATTTTCTTTCATATTTCCAATTTCTCCCCTTGCCTTCAGCAATCCATTCAATGGCCGTATACATACGTTTGAGCTTGGTCTCTTCAGTTTTTGCCTCGCGAAACCAGGAAGAATATTCGCGTCTGTGTGAAGGACTGAATTTCTCAAAATTGAATTGAGCCTGAGGAGCTTTTTCAAGCAATTTTGTAAATTCTTCGGGAACTGAATTATCAACTTCTTTGGCATCTTTAGGTTTAGAAGGGACCTTAATATTTTCATGATTCAACCGCCACGCTTCGAGGATCATTGGGATTAGTACATCATCTGAAGGAAGGTCTTCTATAGAAGTCATGCGTCCCAGGTTGCCCATGGCATTTCTTTCACCCAATTCCAGCACGTGACTGAAGTCCTTCAATAAAGATGCTTTCCAAAAACCAACAACACAATGTGCCTTGAAAGCAGCCATCCCTGCGAGAGAACCTTTATAATCAAAATGTGGCATGCCCCATTTTATCTTCTCTTCGATGTGAGGGCAAACTTCATGCATCAAATCCCTGAAATGATTCAGAACGGGCTGTGCAAAAGGCGCGGCCTTATCTATATAGTTGTCGATCTCGACTATACGGTTTCCCATATCCCTTAATTTTAGCTTTTATTTTTAAATGCGTTGATTGCTTCCCTTGTAAAATCACTTAAAACCAATGAACCACTGATGGCGGCACGCCGGCTCAGCAGTTCGTCCCAATGTCCAGTGCCTTCCCAGAATACTTTTTTTAATTCTGCAATGGCATCCGGGCTATAGCTATTCCATTTATTTATAAGATCATTTATATATGCATCCACCTGATCATTATCATCAAAAACTTCATGAAACAGGTCCCTATCACCTGCCCAACTTGCAGTCTGCCATTCATCAGGCGTTAGTGACATTTTAGAAAATGCGGAGAGGCCTATTTTCCTTTCCACGGCCGGACCAATGACAAACGGGCCGATACCAACTGCCAGTTCACTTAATCTTACTGAGGCATATTTGCTCGCTATGGAATAATCTGAAGCAGCAATGATCCCTACTCCACCACCTACTGCCTTACCCTGAACTTTTGTAAGAACTAGTTTAGGACACTTTCGGATAGCATTAATGACATTGGCAAAACCTGAGAAAAACCGTATGCCTTCTTCTTTGTTTCTTATGGATGATAATTCTTCAAAACTGGCTCCGGCACAAAAGGTTCGATCCCCTGCACTTTTTAGGAGGATCACATTTGGTCCGGATGCAGCTGCATTATCTATTGCACTCACCAATTGTGATAACAATGAAGCTGGTAGTGAATTGCCTGCAGGATGATAAAATTCAATTTCTATTCTGTCTGATTTGACCTCAGATTTGACGTATGGTTGATTAATATTCATGGTTCATAGTTTTGTAAAAGATCAAACCCGCAAAGCATTGGGGGAGTTATAATATCGTAATATACCATCTTACCCGCAAAGCATTGCGGGGGTAAATAAGATCTTTTTCTATTGTTAATAGCCGCAAAGCATTGCGGCTATTACAATAATCTATTATGTATCTTATTGACGCATGTGATCTTTCATTTTCCATAATTAATCATTCAACTTTTTGACCATAGTCAGGATAGTGGCAACTGCTATTTTTTCATCTATTTCGTCATATATGTCTACGTAGTATTTCACAATTCCTTTTGGGATATCTTCTTCGGATTTTTTCTCCTGATCGATCTTTTCTTTGACAGTCAATTTAACTCCGATCGTCATTCCTGCATAAACCGGTTTTAAAAATCGGCATTCTTCAAGTCCGTAATTTAATAGAACAGGCCCTTTGCCCGGATCTACGAACAAACCTGCAGCCGCGGACAGGACGAAATAACCATGTGCTACGCGTTCAGTAAAAATAGTGCCGTCGAGGCTTGTTACATCAGTGTGTGCATAGAAATGATCCCAGCTCACATTTGCGAAGTTTACAATGTCGGATTCGGTAATGGTCCTCTTATGAGTTATGAGTGTATCTCCTACATTCAACTCTTCAAAATGAAGCCTGAACGGATGTTGCGCAGGTTGTTTATATGCGCCTCCGGGCTGATAAACCTGGGTTATCTCTGTCAATGTTGTCGGAGAACCCTGGACAGCACAGCGTTGCATATAGTGTTTAATTCCCCTCAATCCACCCATTTCCTCACCCCCCCCTGCCCTGCCGGGACCACCATGTACGAGTAAGGGCATCGGGCTTCCGTGCCCCGTGCTTTCTTTAGCACAATCCCGGTTGAGGATCATGATCCTGCCATGATAAGGAGCCGCACCCAGAGTGTATTCTGTTGCGATCCTGTCATCGAAGGTTACTATAGAACTCACAAGAGAACCTTTACCTCTGTTTGCCAGCTCAATGGCATGATCTAAGTTCTTATATCCAATAAGAGTAGAAACTGGTCCAAAGGCTTCAATGTCATGAATGCTGCTGTCAGCCTCAGAATTAGTAGCCCTCAACAAAACAGGTCCCATGAAAGATCCGTTTTTACTTGCAGGTCCCACCAGTTCAAGATCTTCTGACAAACCAAAGACGAGTTCAGAATCATTTAATAATTGCTTTACCTTGTCTTTGACATCATTTACCTGATCTTTACCGACCAGAGCCCCCATTTTCACATTTTTATCATTGGTGTCACCGATCACAACTTTGGATAAAGCATCTTTGAGTGCTTCACTTACTTCTCCAATCACAGCATCCGGCACGATTACACGCCGGATGGCAGTGCATTTCTGTCCGGCTT
>JAYUWT010000348.1:0-3755 GCA_043753405.1 Saprospiraceae bacterium
AATAAAGCAGATATCAATGCTGCACTTGCGCAGAATCCTGTAGAAATGATCAAAAAATTATTAGATGATGCTTTTGTTAAACCATTAATGGCAGAGCCGATCTGGGCGAACTGGAACCCGGAGCAGTTCGTGGAAGAAGAAGGCACTGCACATTATCAGATCTATAGCGATTTTGTTACAGACTTTGTCAATGAAAGCCTGATAGATCCTATCAGACAAAAAGTATTATTGTTCTGGAGCAATGTATTAGTTGTTCAGTTTGGTGCCCATTATTATTCTCCATATTTATATCAATATCATAAGTTATTGGAAAAAAATGCCCTTGGCAATTTTAAAACCATGGTAAGGGAAATAGGCCTGGATAATGGCATGTTAATATTTCTGGGTGGCGTATATAATTATAAATATGATCCCAATGAAAACTATGCCAGAGAGTTGTATGAGTTATTTACCTTGGGTTTAGACAATGGTTATACAGAGGAGGATATCCGGGAGACCGCAAGGGCATTCACGGGTTATAATGCATTTGACTATGACAATATGACCATAGAATACAATCCGGACACGCATGATGATGAAGAAAAAACTATTTTCGGGCAAACTGCCAACTTTGATTATAACGCTGTGATTGACTTGCTTTTTGAACAAAAAAGTCCATTGATCGCAAAGCACACGTGTAAAAAGATATACGCACATTTTGTAAATTTCGAAGTGAATAATGAGATAGTTGAAGAACTGGCTCAAATACTTTTGGACAATAATTTTGAATTATTACCCGTATTTAAAAAATTATTTACTTCAGAGCATTTCTTTGATGCATTTGCTTTTAATGCACATATAAAAAGTCACGGAGAATATTTTACTACATTTTTAAAGCAGTTTGATTTTAAGCTTGACTATACAAGCGGATCTTCCTTTAATTGGTTTTGCTCTTCATTGGGCCAAACCTATTTTGAACCAATCGATGTGTCCGGATGGAAAGAGAATAAAACCTGGATCGATTCAGGAAGTTTACTTGTAAGATGGCTATATACCGGATGGTTTGTAGGTTCTATCATTTATGAAAACAAAGAAAAAATGGTTGCATATATGAAATATATGACCAATGATAGCAATGATGTAGAATATGTCGTACGAACCCTTACTGATCAGTTTTTAGTAAATGGCCTCGTGACGGAAAGTGATTATGACAATTTATTAATAGCCTTCAAGGGTGATCTTCCTGAAAATTATTATACAGAGGGCTTATGGAACCTGGATTGGGATCAGGATTTTATAGTGTATCAATTATATAGATTATTTGAAGTTTTCAAAAAATTGCCTGATATCACTTTAGGTTAAATTTTACTTCCATTATAACTATAATCATAAGCTATTTACATTTTTAAATATTATTATCATGAGCGATATAAAAATTAAAAGAGGTACGAAATTGCAGGATGGCCATTTGCATGAAGAGGATCATATAGAATATTCAAGAAGACGATTTATGAAATCTTTCGGTTTGGCCGGTGGTCTTGGATTTATGATCAGTGGACTCCCCATAAGTGCAGCATCTTTGACCAGATGGTCAATGCCTCCGATACTTGAAAAATCGGACAGGATCCTGATAATGATTCGTTTGAAGGGTGGCAATGATGGTCTGAATACGATCATCCCTCTAACTCAGCTTTCTGCTTACCACAATGCTCGCCCTCTACTTGGATACCAGGACGGTCAAATGATCCAGTTAAATGATCAGATCGCTATGAGTCCTTACCTGAGAGGTTTAAAACCTTTATGGGACAATGGAATGATGAAAGTCGTCCAGGGAGTTGGTTATCCTGAACAAAACCTTTCACACTTCAGATCAGGAGATATATGGTCAAGTGCTTCAGATGTGGAGACCAATGTCAAATCAGGCTGGGTAGGGAGATATGTTGAAGAAGTGTTTCCTGATTATGTTGAAAATACTCCAAATCATCCACCTGCTATTCAGATCGGTGGTGGAAGTACATTATTATTTACAGGTGATACGGTTGATAAGGTAGGTTTCGAAACTTTTTCTGCAGATCAGATTCAAGAATTTGCAAGCAGCGGCAATGTACATTCATTAAGTGATATACCTGATTGCTCACATGGAGATCAATTGAAATATGTCCGTATATTGACCAATAGTACCTATAAATTTATAGATACCATTAAAGCTGCATATGAGCTAGGACCCGACTCTTCCCAACCTTATTCAGACAGAAGTTTTCCTCAATCAATGAAGATCATAGCCCGGCTTATCAAGGGTGGCCTTAAAACAAAGATCTATGTGGTGGAATTAGATGGCTTTGATACGCATTCAAGTCAGACCGAGGATCATGAATATTTATTGACCACTTTAGGCAATACCATTTCATATTTTATGAAAGAGTTTGAAGGAACTACTCATGAAGAAAATATTCTTGCATTAACCTTTTCTGAATTCGGAAGAAGAATTGAAGAAAATGAAGGCCCCGGTACGGACCATGGTGCTGCGAGTGTAATGCTTGCTTTCGGAAAAAGCCTGGAAGGCAATGGTACCATTGGAGCATATCCAAGTTTAACTGATGTGGATGATAATGGGAATTTAAAATTTAATGTAGATTTCCGTCATGTATATGCTTCTTTATTTACTGAGTGGTTATGTCTTGAAGATGGTCCTTCAGACGAGATCGTTTACAAAGATTTTGGAGATCCACTTGCATTTGGTTTCAATTGCCAGGAGACCTCTGCCGTAACAAAAAAGACCAAGTCCCCATTTTCGCACAATGCTACATATGGATTAGGAGATGTATTCATCAATTATACCTTACCTAAAGATACCATGGTAATGGTAGAACTGATCTCCATGTCAGGACAACCAATCATGCTGGATCGTCCGATGAATAAAAAATCAGGAACTCACAGTATTGCTATCAAGCAGCAGCAGAGGAAGTTGATGCCTGGAGCATATGTGTACCGCATCAGGGTGACGGGAGCGGAATATTCCGGGAAAGTAATACTCCAGTAAGCACAGGTAATGTGTAATTAATGTTGAATTTTGTAGTTTGAATGTTGAATGCGGGTAAAATCATATTTCCGCTAAACCATCAAAGTTTTTGAATTAATTGACAATTGATAATTGACAATTGATAATGGACAATTGACAATGATGCGGAGATGAAAAACTATCGCAGATTTCTACACTCGATGCTTATATCAGTTCTTTGTGAAACTTCGTTTTTCTTTGTGCAGCTTTGTGAAATGGTTGTAAAAGTTAGGAGGTTAGTTCACGTGTAAAGCTTTTTTCCAAAATCTAAATGATAACTGGATCTGCGACATTATCCTTACTTTCTTTCCTTGAAGAAAGAAAGTAACAAAGAAATTCAAGGCTCTATAAAATTTTTAACGCTCATTCATTCCGAAAATGCTCAAAAAATCACGCTCGGCGTACCAGGCTCCGTGCCTCCGCTGTGTACACCTTCACTGTTTTTTGGCATTTTCTCCTTTCATTCACTAAATTTTATAAGGCCACTCCAGCACAGATGAAACATTTCATCTATACTTAAATTGTATTTTTAATACACTAATTTTCAAAATGTTGCTTTTAGTTATATAGAAGGAAGTTTGGAAGTTAGAATGTTTGAATAATTACAATAACAATTAATAATTAACATTTGATAATTACCCTCTTTCATACTGACAACATCCATGCAATTTGTCATAAGTTATGTCATCCGCCCTGACCTTATCGGTATCATACCCAA
>JAYUWT010000349.1:0-3754 GCA_043753405.1 Saprospiraceae bacterium
GTGATTCGTGAAACAATTTCCCTTATTCAAAAAACATAATAAATTCGAATTTACAGGGTAACCCATTTAAACATCAATGAATTTTTTTATAATAAAATCATCCGAAATATGATTTTAAATATCTTTCCTCTGCTAAACTCATTCGTTGCTTTTCCTTTTTTATTTTATCTGTATACCTGCACAGATGCAATGCACCATGAAATATTACCCGGTGTAGCTCTAAATTATATGGCACATTATATTTATACCCATTTTCTTTAACCCTCTCTACACTAATATAAATTTCTCCAATAATTGGTTTCCCTGGATCTGACAAACAAAAAGTAATAATATCAGTATAATCCTCATGATGAAGGAATTGCTCATTTATAGCCAATAAATAAGCATCGGAACAAAAAATATAAGTCAGGGAAGAAAGTATTGAACCTTCCAATTCAAAAATCAAAGCAATTTGCTTTTTCAAACTTCTTCTATCCCCTAACTTTAAAGAAATATCATTCACAAAAAATCGAATTGCCATAAGTTATTTTGATCATTCGAAATTATCAAACTATTCTGAATGATACCTTTGCAATAAAAAACAACCTGATGGATAGGCGACTTTCAGAAATTAAAATAGGAAAATCTGTAATAATCAAACATTTTGAAAAGGATGAAATTTTTTTAAAATTAATGGAAATGGGTTGTGTACCCGGGGAAATACTGATAATAGACCAGGTAGCCCCATTAGGTGATCCTATTTCCATATTAGTTGCAGGTTATCATTTAAGCTTAAGATTAAATGAAGCTGAAAAAATTTGGGTTGAAGAAATTGACCCCAAATCAGTCATCTAAATAATTATCTAAGATTATGAAAATTGGACTCTATTTTGGATCATTCAATCCTGTCCATAATGGCCACCTTATTATTGCAAGTCATATAATCAATAGCACAGACCTCCAAAAAGTATGGTTCATCATTTCTCCTCAAAACCCTTTAAAACAATCTTCCTCCCTGTTAAATGAATACCATCGGTTTCACCTCGTACAATTAGCTTTAGAAGGAGAAACAAAAATTAAAGCATCAAATATTGAATTTCACTTACCAAAGCCCTCGTATACAATAGATACACTAACCTATCTTAAAGAAAAATATCCCCAATATGAATTTGCTATTATAATGGGAAGTGACAGTTTTAAAAATTTAGATAAATGGAAAAATTACAAGGCAATCATAAAAAGTTATCTGTTATATATTTATGAACGACCAGGTTTCAAAATTGAAAATTCATTACATGCACAAATTAACATTGTAAATGCTCCACTATTGCAAATATCGTCTACACATATACGTAAGTTACTAAAGGAAAGAAAATCAGTACGATATCTGGTGCCCGACAGTGTAAAAGAAGAGATTGAAAGAAATGGATATTACAGGTAAACCTTCTACCCTACCAAAAAATCAAAAAACAATGTAACCTGGAAATAATTAAAAAATTAATCCTAACACTAAACAACCCACAACAATGAATGGTGTCTTTATTCTTTTACTGTGGAGAGCAATGATCGTTCCAACTATAACAGATACATTAATCATGCTAACCAGATTTAAATGATTAATTGAAACGTCCTTTAAAAGATACAAAGTGGCAGCCCACATCAAACCAACTACTACCGCATTAATTCCTTCAAGAGCCCGAAATACAACAATAAACTTTTTAAGATTGTGCCATACAGGAAAAAAGAATAATATTAATAAAGCACTGGGTAAAAAAATAGCAACAGAACCAATCAAACAACCCAATAATTGTTGCATTCGACCTTGATCTTTTAATGCTATTCCGCCTGTAAAAGATGCAATTGAAAACACCGGACCAGGAATGGCTCTCACTATTCCTGCACCGGTTAGCAGCTCATTTTTTTCAATCCGGATCATGTTTTCTTTTGAATCAATAAATTTAGGTGAGTTGGGGCGAGCTACATACTGGTCCAACATCATAGGTATTAAAACATCTGCACCACCAAAAACAAAACTTCCAAACCTATAAAAATTTTCAAACAAATTATACGCCCTTCTGTGTGGCCAATCCTGCTTGCGTGCCATTTCACTAAAAAAACCCGCGATAACAAAAACAAAAACAAAGACCCATATATTGGTCCACCTAATTCGCTTCGGTTTCACTTTCTCCTTATTAGGTATTCTTTTGCTGCTAAAATTTGTAACCACACCACCCAAAACTATTAATACGGGAAAAACCCAGGGGGTCTTAAAAAATAAATAGGTCACAGTCATAGTAACCAACATAATAATCTGGGTAATTGAATTAGTAACAGCTATCCTGAAAGTCTTAATCCCGGCATAGGCCAAAAATCCAATTGCCATTGGCTGAATGAATTGAAACACACTATTTGCTAAATTCTTGGAGCCAATACTACCCACAATAAATGATAGTCCACCCATTAAAAAACATGCAGGTAACACCCATATAATCAATGTTAATAACCCTAAACGTAACCCTCCTTTCTTAAATCCTATTAAAGTCAAAACCTGGGTAGAAGATGCACCTGGAAGCATTTGACAGAAAGAAATATAATCCATCAATTCTTCTTTAGTAACATCCCCTCGTTTTTCAACAAATGTCTTCATAACCATACCAAAATGACCCTGAGGACCGCCGAAAGCCGTAATACTATGCAAAAAAACTGCCTTAATAAATGATATATGTCGAAGTAAGCTCAATTAGTATAAAATAAAATTGGATGTACCAGAAAATATAAAATCAATTATAGCATTTTCTGTAAAACAATAATATACTCAATAATTTAAAAATGAAATAAGTTAAAACAGAACAGAAAGGATAAACTAGTACATGCAAAAAAATTACTTAAAGTCCTCTATTTTTTTAGTCCAATTTCCCTTAATCTTTCATCAAGGTATTGCCCGGCAGTAAGATCCTCATAAAATTTTGGATGCTCCTCATCAATACATTCATCCAAACAACGCAAAGACATCCCAGATTTTGGATGAAGAAAGAAAGGAATAGAAAAACGTGATGTATGCCATAATTCCCTTGGGGGATTTACTACCCGGTGGGTTGTACTTCTTAATTTGTTATTTGTAAATCGTTGTAGCATATCTCCTACATTTACCACAATCTGATCTGCAAGTGAAGTAACACCAACCCATTCATTTGCCCTTGAAAGTATTTGAAGACCATCAGCAGAAGCTCCAACCAATAAGGTTATTAAATTAATATCTTCATGCTGCTCGGCGCGAATCGCACTTTTGGGTTCACTAATAATCGGTGGATAATGAATAGCACGTAAAATAGAATTACCATTATACACAAATTCATCAAAATAGTGTTCATCCAAATTTAAATATAATGCGATTGCCTGTAACAAAGATGTACCAGACTTTTCGAAAGCTCTGTAAGCTTTAGCCATAGTGTCATTAAAACCATCAACTTCATTAACTAAAACATTTAAAGGGTATTCCTCCTCTTCGTAATTATCTCTTGCTATTTGACCAAATTGAAAAAATTCCTTCAAATCTGCAGTATCACTTCCCTTTGCATGCTCCTTGCCAAAACTTGTATACCCTCTCTGCCCGGCAAGCCCCGGTACTTCGAAATTTCTCTTTTTTTCAAGCGGTAAGGAAAAAAATTCCTGAACATATCTGTAAAGATCTATTATTAAATCATCCGGTACCCCATGATTTTTTACTGCTACAAATCCAACTTCTTCGTAGGCTTTACCTAATTCCTGTACAAAA
>JAYUWT010000350.1:0-3752 GCA_043753405.1 Saprospiraceae bacterium
GTAACGGCCCTGAACAGTTGTTATATGATTTTAACCTGGAAGTTGGAGATAGTTTTGAAAAAGACTTTATTCCCAATAGCACATGTACAGGAACAGTCACGAGTGTTGATTTAATCACATTAATCGACGGAAGTCAACGCAAAAGATGGACATTGAGCTATCCGGGAGCAGCTGGTTATGATGAAGAAGTCTGGATCGAAGGAATTGGAAGTAATCTTGGTTTGGCTTTTCATAATAGCTCTTGTTATACGGACCATCCTTACCATCTTATATGTTATTGGGAAGGGCTACAATTGGAATATACTATCGACCAATCTCAATGTACATTATTGTCTACAGCGGGTTACAGAGGAAATGGAACAATCCGGGTCAATCCAAACCCTTTTGCTGATCAATTAAAAATCAGTTCCGATGGTCAGATTATCAATTCTGTTGAAATCTATAATTCAAATGGAGTAGTAATAAAAACTATCAATGATATCAGAGAAGAGATCAATACAAGTGAATTTGCTTCAGGTGTATATGTAGTAAAGGCTATCACTGCAAATCAGGAGGTTTTCGTCAGTAAGGTTATTAAACAATAAACTTTGCTGATTTTTAACCTCTGAAAAGGAAGCCCGTGACGGGGCATGGATCCTAATGAAGGTATTGGTGTTACAAACAGTTAGGACTCTGACCCAATACCATAATTACAGTTGTAAGTAAATTAATGACTTAGTGCTTTCAGTTTATTCTTCATTCCTGTTCGCTGTTCGCTGTTCGCAGTTCCCTGTTCGCCAACCCCTGTTAACTAATCTCTATTCACTGTTCACTGAATCGCCTCTTAACTTTCTAACCTCCTAACCTCCTAACTTCTTCACTTCTTCACCTCTCAAAATAATTTATAATTTATCATTCATAATTAATAATTATTACTTACCTTTGCGCCTCGTTAAATCCCTGTGGTTTGTTTATCAAAGGATACAGGGTTGAATATCATATAATTAATTAATAAATTTAACCGAATGGCTGTTAAAATCAGATTACAAAGAAAAGGAAGGACCAAAGCCCCGTTTTATCACATCGTTATCGCGGATGCACGTGCACCCCGGGATGGAAAATACATTGAAAGGATTGGTTCTTATAACCCAATGACCAAACCTGCAACGATCGATATCGACAGAGATGCAGCATATACATGGTTGACTAAAGGCGCTCAGCCAACAGATACCGTTAAGGCGATCCTGAGATTTAAAGGTGTTCTTGTCAAAAAACACCTGATGAGAGGAGTTGCTAAAGGAGCTATGACGATCGAAGAAGCTGATGTTAAACTACAGGAGTGGATCGATGCAAAAGATGCTAAAATAGCACAACGTATCTCCGGAACTCAGGAAGAAGCTAAAGCAAAGAGAAAAGCGATCAGTGGTGAAGCAAAGGTTAAACCACAGCCGGTTGTTGAAACACCTACAGAAGTAGTTGACTCTGAAGAAGCTCAAGTAAAAGAAGAAGCTACTGTAGCTGAAACTTCTGAAACGGAACAAGCTCCTGAAGCTGATGAAACTCCTGTGGCAGAAGAAACTTCTTCTGTTGAAGAAACTCAATCCGGTGAAGAGGAAGCTCCTGTTGCTGAAGAAGCACCGGCAGTAAATGAATCTCCGGCTGTTGAAGAGTCTCCGGTTACTGAAGAAGAAGTTTCACCTGTTGAGGAAACACCTGTAGCTGCAGATGAAGGATCTGAAGTTGAGGAAGGTCCGGTGTCCGGAGAAGAAGCACCTATAGCTAAAGATGAAAATAATGAACCTGAAGTTGCAGTTGATGAAGCTTCACCTGAAACTGAAACTCCTGAAGGATCAGAGACAGATGCAACAGAAGAAGAAAAAGCTTAATTAATTTTTTTAATTAAAAGAGAAATAATCACAAAAATAGTTTAAGTTTGTGCTTGACTATTTTTCTGTGTTGAAATGAACCTGGTAGGACCTCAAAATCCTACCAGGTTCCTATTTTAAAATAATACCTAATCCCACCTAATATGGACTTAAATAAAGAAATAAAAAAAAGTATCGATGCTTTAAAAAAGATAGCTGCATCTATCCAGTCATCTGAAGCATTGGCTACTTTTCAGGAAGAAGAAGACGAAGATAGTTATAAAGCCCTTGTGGAAGAGTTCGAAGCACCACTCATGGAACTTCATGTAGAAATAGCCAATCACTTCCCTTTACACCTTGAAGAATTTGAACAGGAATTTCTCAATCCTGACCTTGAAGGCCTGTTATTGCCGCGTTTATTGGGATTCAGTGTCTTGAGAGGGTATCATGATAAGATCTACAAATATCTTACCCCACAAGACCATTTCAAAACATTGTTGTTAGCCATAGCAGAGTCCCCTAACTTTGATTACATCAAAAACAGGATCGGCCAGACTGTCCAAATAGGTTTCGCCCTGAGTAGCGATATATGGATAACAAATCTATTAGATGGCATTGAAAATAAAAAAGTTCACCAATGGTTGCTGTCACAGAAATTGGAGAAATTCTTTAATGTAGATAGCAGAAAACAAGCTTATACTAAGTATAGGAATCAATTCAATTCCTATAATTATTTTACTGCAAGGATCCCAACTACGATGGGTGAATTGAAGTTATATTACCCGTCGCTCAAGCACTTTTTGTTTCAAAGACAAAGATTGCGACTTGACAACAGCAATATCAAACCGGCCATCACCGAATTACTTAAAAACCCGGTTATAGCCAATACTGAAGAACAAAATCAGATCCTTTTTGTGCTTTTGAATTTCTTTAATCTGGAAGGAAATGACAGAACGGATGTAAAGACTATACTAAACAAACAACGTAAAGAAAACGGTCACCTGGGTGATGAATATTTCGATTTTTTAATTGAAATGTATGAAAATAAAACCATCCTGGGTCCTGACAGCGATAAAAAGGTCAAGGAATTTTTGGAACCAGCCATCAAAGATGATATACTTGCATATTATACATTGGTAGAACAATTGCACAGCAAAGGCTTTATGCATGTAGATGTGGTGGAAGCTATCAGGGAATATTTGGGCAATTATAAAGGCCTTTCGAACCAGGCTGAAGCTGTTCGCCAGGCTGTGATGCGTTATTTCAAACAATGGGTGGACCATGCAGGTCCTCAGGACTATACAGATTTCTTTGAGTTGTTTAAAACCTATACAGTTTATATGGACCTGTTTAGCAATCAGCATTTCAATCAGCAACTGGAATACTCTTGTATAGCTTACATCAAGAGGATGATGGCCCATTTTACGGATAAACGCGGAAGGGATTATCAGGACATCAAAAAATTTGTCCAGCACACTTTTACAAAAGTAGGTTTTATTAAAGAAAAAGAAGCTGTGGAGCTGTTTAAGACAAAGAGGAAGCCAAAGGATGATTAATTAAGATGTGATCTTATTTCCCTTTTTAGATTTAATGCTAAAATTTGGTCCGGCTAAAGCCAGACTTCGCTTTTTTGGATTTGAACCAGAATCAAAAATCATTTATATCTTCCTGATCCAAAGGAAAAAATGGGGCTAAAGCCATTTTATGCTACAATGTAATCCGTTGGCTAAAGCCAACGGCAAATTTATACGCCATTGAATTTTTCAAGACAAATTAAAGGGAATTTATGCCTTTGTTCTTTTCAAATTATAATTAATAATTTATAATTAATAATTATTAATTAACGTGAATAATGTTTAAGCGACATTCAAATATACATCTTTAGAGAGTTCATTATTACTTAATTTG
>JAYUWT010000351.1:0-3752 GCA_043753405.1 Saprospiraceae bacterium
ATATTTCATGGAATGGGTTTCCTTTCAATGCTCTGACGATAAGATTAACGCACGATGGTACAAATCCTGAATACAACTGGACTACAGGCAATATAGTGATTTCTGAAGCGCTCGGTATTCATGAATTCCCCAATCTTCAATACTTCCCTTATGAATGGAATAAATGTGTGTTAGCAGGAATTGAAAATCCACCCAATGGGGTACAGGATCTTTCTGCAAAAGATATTTATAGAATGGGCGTAGGGGATCAATATACTGCAGAGCGATTTTACATGCCTGTCGAACATTATTACCAGATCAAAAAGTGCCTTTCAATAGTTTCGGAGGATGACGAACATCAGGAACGAATAGTTGAAATAAAGAAATATAATCAATCCTATGTTGATTATACATGGTCACTTCAACAGGACACGCTAACAGAAATAATTGTTTACGATGAGCAAATTGGAGCAATGGAAGCGGGTGAATTAAGGAAAGATATACTTAAATACTGCAGGATGAATGAACCGGACATTAAGAACATTTATGAAGTAGCTAATCATGGAAGTGATACTGTTATTTTTAACGAATTAATTGACAATTGTGGTCCTATCTATGTTTTTAAACATGGTTTCGATGATTATTTTAATTATTCTTTTGTCTGTGCATCCGGTCCATGGGCTAATGCTTATAGTTTAATTCATAGTGTAGTAGATGGAGATACTACAGGGACGCCTCTTAATGTGGACTCTTTACTTTCAAACAGAAAAATAATTCAACTGGAAGTTGCTGTTTTTCCTAATCCTTCTACAGGCAATTTCGTTGTAGAAGCTCCACAAAACATACAGTTACGTGAATTTTATCTGATAGACATTCAAGGTCAAAGAAATAAAATCAGATCGGTCAGTATCTCTGATCAACAGTACAGCCTTGAAAGTACTTCTGGAAATGGAATTTATATGTTGCAGGCAGTTTCAAATGAAGGAAAGATATATGGGCTGGGCAAGATTGTCCTGATAAAATAAACTTACGACCTTTTTTTTCATATCTATCGCTTTTAAAACTAAAAAAAGAAGCTGTCTCATTTCTGAAACAGCCTCCATTTATTATCATGTCAGAGTCTTTGTTAATTTTGTACAACGAATTTTTTAATTAGCGGAACTTCTCCGGCTTTCTGAACAGATAAAAGATATAAACCATTTTTATAATCTTTGAATCTTAGTTCAATACCTTCTCTAGAAAATTCAACTATATCAATGGACCTTACTTCTCTTCCAAAAATGTCCATAATTTTTATAACAACAGGACTGCCGGCATAAGCATCTACTTTTACGAATAGTATATCACTCACAGGATTTGGAAATAATTGCAATTCAGTATTAACCGATCGGATTTCAAGTAAGGATTCATTTGTTGCAATTTGGACCGGGTCTATGATGCCGGAGTTAGTCGTCTCGTTCTTATCACATGTCATCGAAATATTACATATGGTAATACACCCATGAGCGTCAGTGACCGTAAGAACAAAGTTCATAGTGGTGTATCCTGTCACCACGGTGATCGTGTCCGTGCCCAGGCCCGCCATTATATAACCGTCACAGTTTACAAGGTCCCATTGATAAGTAAAAGGACCCGTGCCCCCCGTAAGAGTGGTAGTGATAATACCGGATGACCCACAATGTATTTCCGTGTCCGGAAGGTCAATGACACAACTGAAGTCAGGTGAAATAACCTTTATCTCCTGAGAGGCTTGAGACTGATTTCCGCAAAGATCCCATGCAGCCCAGGTGCGCATGTAGACCGTGGTATCAGCATGCTGAGAAGTATTGCTTTGACTTACAGTTACCTGTCCCGGAAAACAATCGTCCATAGTAACATCTAAAGCAAATGGAGGGATCGCCTGATCACAATATAATATAGTATCTGAAGGAACATTCAGAATAACCGGTGCCACCCTGTCTACGAATTTAGCGATCAGATAAAATTCACTTTTATTTCCACATAGATCAGAAGCTGTCCAAATTAAGCGGTATTTAGCTATGAACCCTGTTTTGGCACAATCCCCTTCCTGCATCAATTCTGAGCTGAATTCGATTTGAACATCCGCATCACATTCATCACTGGCTGCAATAGAAGCCGGACTGAAAGATCCGAGCATGTCCGGATATACAGAGTTTGAGCAGTCGAGTTCAAATTCATCTCCTGAATTTAATAAAAGAAGTTCCTGCTGCAGCATTGTTATACGGGGCGGTGTCTTATCCTCGGTATACAGATTCTGTGTGCCGATGGTAATGTTTCCACAGCTATCAGTGGCGGTCCATGTGCGCTGAATTACAGGTCCACAATTTCCTGAAATTGTTAAATCTGAAACTGAAACCGGAATAGAGTCCCCGGAACATGCATCTACAGCAATAACCAATGGTGCAGGTCCTTGAGTAAAACATTGGTCATCCGGTAAGCCTATCAGTTCAGGTCCAGTTCGATCCACGGTAAAGATAGTTTGTAAAAAGCTGGAAGTATTTCCACACTTATCAGTAGCCGTCCAAAGCCTTTCCAATGGAGGGCCCGATGAACAAAATGAAGAGAGAATATTCAGATCGGTATAATTAACGGTGTAAGGTTCATTGGAATTTTCGCTGAAGATTGGCACCGGAATTGTGTCAGAACATTCAACCGTAATTTCAGAGGGCGAAATGAAAACAGGAGGTGTAGTATCGATCACAGTTACCCAATATGAAAGCGTATTTATATTTCCACAAAAATCTTTTGCTGTAATAACTACCAATAATCGATACAAAAACCCGTCATTGATACAATCACCGGTTTCTAAAAGTTGCACATCCACAGTTGTTTCTACTTCTCCGGAACAAACATCTGCTATAAGTAATTCATTAAAATCTACTATCGGAAAGCCATATGGACTGTCACTCTCAGATTCAAACATAATAATACTGCTATCCGGTAATCCCAGGAATGGCGATACAAGCAATGTGATCTCAGGGCCTGTGCCATTATCCAAAAGTATCGTCTGATTAAATTGACTCACATTACCACATTCATCGGTTGCTGTCCAGGTTCGGATCACATATTGACTTCCATCATCACAAAATACTGGTAAAGCATCATTTACTTCGGTAGTAAAAGAACTGCAATTATCTCTAACCATTACAGCCGGAAATGGTGGTAATTCTTTGGCACAAATTATATCAGGAATGCCGGAAATAACTGGTGGAATACTGTCTACTACCATGAAGTGGAGCACAAAACTGGAGGTATTGCCGCATATATCGGTAGCTGTCCATGTAGAGTTCACCACAAATATATAACCCGTCAGATCACAATTTTCAACATAATTATACTGGAAATCATATGTCATTGCAACGGAGTCACACTCATCACTGACTAATATATCAGTCATATCTAACTGAAGACTGCTCAACAAACCGCAATCGATAAGGATACTGTCTTCATTATTATACCCATTTATCACCTGATCGTTCAATTGAAGAGAAGGAGGTGTATTATCAATGACATTAATGGTTTGGTTAAATATATTTTTATGACCACAATCTCCGGTAGTGGCTTTCCATTTTCTTACTATCGTATAACTTCCATCACATTCTCCCGCTACAATGGTTTCTGTCATAGTCACATCTGCCTGACCACATTCATCAAGGGCCACGAGCATATCAGGTGTAGGAATATTATCGCAGGTTACATTTAATATAGCAGGTGGAAGATCGACAAATACGGGTGGAATGGTATCCACTATA
>JAYUWT010000352.1:0-3740 GCA_043753405.1 Saprospiraceae bacterium
CCCCACCGCCCACAGTCACAAAGTAAACCGACAATTTGAAATGCCCCCCTTTCTTCTTAAGCTTTTAATAACCTCATTTAGTGAATCAAATACTTCACATCACCAATCCATCCGGGAGCACGGTAATTCACTCCGGATGACCGGTAACGCTGGTATTGCTTTTTCATCCGCAATTGAAATTCTTTCAGATTTTTTGAGCCCCGGGGTACCCAATTGATTTCTGCAAGTGCCGACATTCTTGGATAAAGCATGTAGTCACGGAAACTTGTTGATTTAATAAATTCAGTCCACAGCGGCGCTTCTACTCCCAGAAAAAGCGCTTCCTTCTCAGCAATTAATGTATCAGGAACAGGTTCCCATTTATAAATAAGCTCCAGGCTATTGGGGCCATTTATATTCCCATTCCAGGGAGCCCCCGGCTCACCAGGTGCCTGAGCGTAATCCAGATATACATACCAGTTGGGAGACATCACCACTTTGTATCCATTATCCAAAGCTTTATTAAGATTTTTTGATGGCACCAGATGACCGAGCCACCACTGAATGACGGTCTTTTTGTTTACATCAAAATTGACTACCTCTTCCCATCCTATCGGATTCTTTCCTTTACTCACAAGCATATCAGTGACTTTTCGATCAAAATAGGCTTCTACTTCACCAGCAGTTTTAAAGTTTTTTGTTTTCATAAATTTTTGTATCTCCGGCATATTCAACCAATTTGTAGCATCAGCTACTTCATCACCCCCAATATGAAAATAAGGTGCGGGGAATAGCGCCAGCACCTCATCTATAATCTTCTCAAGAAAAGTGAAAGTCTCAGCGTTAGCGGGATTAAAGGCATTACTTCCATCAAAAAACTCCGGATAAGCTAGCCGGGCAGCTCCCGAATGCCCGGGCATTTCAATTTCAGGGATAACCATTACCTGGCGTGATGCGGCGAAGGCAACAATCTCCCGAATTTCATCTTGCGTTAAGAAATATTTTTCTGGTCCATCGGGATTGCTGAAATCCCCGGTTGATGCAACCGAAGTTAGCTTAGGGTAACTTTTAATTTCAATCCTCCAGCCATGATCATCGGTAAGATGTAGATGTAAAACATTTAGCTTGTGCATTGCCATCATGTCAATGATTTTCAGCAGATCTTTTTTAGTTGCAAAATGACGGGAAATGTCTACCATTAACCCGCGATATCCAAAGCGAGGCTGATCGTTTATTGTCAGTTTAGGAAGCTTGTATGAAAACATCTTTGTTGCCTGGCCTGCCTGGTCACTGTATACTTCAGGTGGCATTAGTTGCAGCAAACTTTGTGCTCCATAAAAAATACCTTTTTGATCTGAAGCCGTGATCGTAATATTATCATCGATAATGAGTGTATAGGCTTCTTTTCCAAGCCCTGATTTTTCATTGATGTCAAGAATGAGGCATTTGGATGAATCACCCGGATCCTTTTCATTCAATACAATGCCCAATCCATCTCTCAGACGTTTCTGTATATATTCAGCTGTTCTCCGGGAATCATTATCGGTCATTAATTTTATTTTATCACTAAAAAGGAAATCGCCTTTATGAATTGACATTTCGACGGGTTTCGGGACAATAGATATATCCTGAGACCATAAAGCAACCGAGTTGAATAAAATGGCAATTAACTGGATAAGAAAAAAAATATTTCTTTTCATTTGAGTATTCTTTTATTTTACCTGAAACTGATATGAAGGCACATACCCTTTATCCATCATATCAATAAAGCCCAATAAAGCACCCCCATGATAAAATGCATTACTCCGGGTACCCGCTTCACCACCGCGACCGTTGTCAGCATTATAATTCTCGCAAACATGAGGCTTAGCTATCCAGGTTTTTAACAGCAGGTTTTTGGATTTTTCGACCATATCTTTTTGAATTTTCATTTTCTCTAATTTTAAAGGAACCATGCTTAATAAAGTTCCAATCATAACTGGCGATTTCTTAAATTATTCCAACCCTGTTTCCAACTAGTTCACTCCTATTTTGAGTAGGAGTCATATGAGCCATTCGTTACCTCTTTTACTTTCTTCAGGTATCCGAAACCATACTTTCTGTCGGGTAATAAATACCCTCCTTCAATCCATTCATTCCATGAAAAAATGGTTATCAGTTTTTTTTGTTCCGGATACTTTTCACAATACTCTTTTGACTCCTGGAGGATTGCTGCAAAACTTTCAGGCGATTTATTGTACCGTACGATCTCCTTTATATTCTGATTTGGAAACCTTGGCGAATCGTCCCATCCAATAGATACATTTGTAAACACGGGTATCGATAGAGTAGCATCCCACTGATTTCTGATATCAATTGCTTTGGTTGCCCATTTAATATAATCCTGCTCATCTAAAAATCCCCAGTTATACTGAGTTACACTATTTACCTGTAGCGCTTTCAGCGTATTTGATCTGTCTGGATCAGGTGGGCCGTAAGTGATTAGCTGTAAATGAAGATCGGGAAATCCGGCCTTTTTTGTCATTTCCCTGAAATAATTCAAAGCCTTTTTAGTTTCCTCCAAACCTCCAAGCCCCTTCATTAATTTTTCAAGGCTGAAAATGGAAAAGACCGGCATACCGTCAATTGTAAAGTAGTTTGGTTGAATAAAATATTTATGAATTACCCGGTCGGCAATTATTTTAAAACTTTCAAAATCAACAGCAGCATCCCAGAGTAAAGTGGTATCATCCTTAAATTGGTAAACATTCCAGTAATTTTTTCTCACATTATGGTTGGCCCACATAAGATAAAAAAACATTTTCTTATTGTTATTCGCTTTCAGGAATCCGTTATTTAGTGACCCCTCAAGAAAAGGTCCTTTATCGAACCAATACCAGTCGAAAATAAATGTGTTTACTCCATGATCAGTTGCCGCATCAATCCATTTTTCCATTACTTTGGGATCATCATCCATTTCATAACCCCATAATGGTATCTTGGGCTGATAATGCCCTTCATACCGGGAAGTTCCTTTTTTGATTACCTCCCATTCACCTGTTTTTTCAGGCCAAAGCATATCTCCAAAACGTTCGTCATGATGACATGATGGCCAGATATAGGCGGCAACATGTAATCCTGTGTCTTCCATTTTTATATTATCTTTTTTCTCTTTTATCACTTTACTAGCACTGGTGCAGGACGATTGAAGCCCACAGGTAGAAATGATTAAAATAGAATAAAGTTTTATGGATGAAATATTGAACATATTTAGCTTTACTTTTCGATGTTAGTTCTACAGGTCTATTTTACTTGTTTCATTAAAAGTATTTTTGCTTTTCCGGTAAGACCGGACTTCAGCAAGGGACTGGTTTTTTTAAATTTTACTTTGGCATTCGTGTTGGTAAATGGCTTATTATCCGGATTCCTTATATCACCCACAATCCGGTTGTTCCATGTATTAATAACCTCAACGGTAATGTTGTTTTTACCGTTTCTCAGGTATGGAGTGATCCTTTGTTTATAGGGAGGAACCCAGACTATTCCACAGTCATTCCCGTTTACAAAAACACGAGCCATCTCCTGGATATCTTCAAAAACTACAAATGCTTCTGCGCCTGGAGGCAAGGCTTCCTTTTCGATTGTAAAATCCTTAGAATAGGTTGCTGAACCGGAATAAAACCTGACTCCTTCCTCATCCACATCAGACCAGCTTGTGAGTTTAGGCATCCGGTATTGTTGCGGGCCACCCATTTGTGTGTTGAAGCGCAACTCCCAGTTAT
>JAYUWT010000353.1:0-9812 GCA_043753405.1 Saprospiraceae bacterium
GGTAGCAGCAGCCATAGTTTTAATATCCCTCGCGTGGCTGTTAGGATCGATCCCTTGAACTCTTGTCTTTATGTCCGTCATTTTCTAAATTTTTAATTATTTGTTTAGTAGACTTTAAAATGCCGGAAATTTCACGGCGGTCCTTACTTTTTGGAAATTTATTTAAATATAATTCTGCCGCTATCTGAGTGGCTTCGTAACGTTCTAATTGTTTATTATAAATACTGTTTTCAGATAAAGTATAATTAGATTTAACTATATAATATCTTATTTTTTCAATATTCTTAGAATCAGGAAAGTCTTTCAACATATTATTGAGTGTAATAGTTGCAGATTGAAATTGCTTCAGGTCGTAGTATAACATTGCTTCTTCAAAAGCTTTCTTTTCAAGTTTATTCCTAAGTTCATCTATCAGTTTATTCGCTTCAGAAACTCTGGTGCTATTGGAATAATTATTGACAAAATTCTGTAATTCATCGATAGCCTTATACGTATATCCCTGTTCCAGCTTATGGTCTGGACTCTGTAAATAATTGCTATAAGCTGACATATAGGCAGCTTCTTCTCTCAAAGGGCTTGTAATGTAGGTATTCGCAAAATTCTGGAAATAACTGGCAGAAAGTATGTAATTGGCAAGGTAATAATGGGTATAAGCATATTTTACATAAAGATCCTCAGCTTCCTTTTTCCCTCTGTAACGACCCAATATTTGTTCAAATAGTGTCTGCGCTTTTAAATAATCTTTCTTTGCGTAATACTCTAAAGATTTTTTATAAACCAGTTCAACATCCGAACTTGCCCTCAATCGTTCATATTCTGATTTACAGGAAGTTAGAGAGAACATGACTAAAAATAAGAAGAAAATAAGATTCCTTTTTTTCATAAGTGCGCAAAGATAATGTAACTATTTGTTTTAAACACTATATAAACGGAAAATATGTATGTTTTGTATTTGAGCGGTTAAAGCAATTAAGGTAAATTATAATCTTAATAGAAAATTGATATACTCCAATTAAACACCCTGGCATATCGATCACCACTTAATAGAGAATTTTTCGATTCATAATTTGGAAGCACCTTTAATAGGTTTTTCAAATTTTTTAATATTAACCCCCAGATAAAATGAACCTGATTCCAATTTGTCCCTTTTAAAAAAGGAACGTATATCATCCGTACCAAAAGTTAAAAAATCTAAATTAATACCTGCACCCAAACGAAACCCAGTCCATTGGCTGTAAGAAAATGGCACCATTATATTGACTTTACTCAATGTCAGTTCAGGCATAAACCCAAATTGAATTGATTCCGGACTATAACTTGACAATGGCATTGAGTACAACAAGTGAATCTTGGCATAATTGCTAAAACCAAGAGACATGGTTATATGGAATTCCGCCGGAAGGAATACAGTTTGCCCTTTTGCAGCTGAATATGTATTTAATGGTTTTGATCCCACAATCGTCCGGGCACTGTCAATAAACTGATCAAGAGAATTTATACTGTCCAATTTATTAAAGTTAATATTAGTTGGTTCATTGATCTCCAGACTTCCCCTTCGCAGAGAATTATTAAAATTGATCAAACCCAGATTCTTTATTGAGATACCTCCGCGAAACGAGCTTACTTGCCTGCTTTTAATTTTTTTTGAATAATAAATGCCCAGATCTGCCCCTGCCCCATTACCTTTGACCGGATGTTTCACATCTTGGTCAGTACTATGAGTATAAGCATAATTTAATAACAGGTTGGAAACGATCACATCTTCGTTATTTCCAAAACTATAGGATTGGATGGATTCTGCATTTTCCAATGACATATAAGCAAGGCCGCCCAGATACTTGATATTGACACCCAGGCTAATCTTACTTTCATTCCTTAGATCAAAGGTCTTTGTGCCATGAGCTCCTAAATAAAAAAAGCCATAACCAAGTGCATTCCATAGGGGAACTTGAATCACATTACCTTCTCTATAATTTTTATAATTTTCATAGGTGGTTTGATTTGGGAAATCATTGACCCCTCCATGAAATTCTACACCGGTGATCAATCCCCAGGTTAAACCATTTTTTGCTTTTTTAATATATCCTGGCCCGGTATAATTAAAGTTTGTCGAAAAGTAGATTTTATTAAAGTTAGAAGGATTAAATTTCATTTCGAAACCAGTAATCTCTCTTTCCAGCCCCACCTGAGGGTTTGTACCATTCTTTTTATATTCCAATTCAGGTACGGAAATATTTGAAATATTGAATGGCAGTTGTAAAAAACTTTTGTCTTTGAAATACCCAAAATTATTAGCATAATCAATGCCAATGGAGCTTAAATGAAGTGATGAACTCAAATTGTCTGCGTGTTGAAATGCGGGATTTAATTGAATAGCTTTTACCGGATCGCTGCCATTCAAAGCAAACCACGGTATGGATTGGCTGTAACTTATTGCCCTGATTCCAAACATACTAACAACTATGCAAAAAATACGTAATAAAAACTCGTTAAACATCTAGATCTATTTAATACACTTTTCTCATCCTTAAGACAGGATGTTATCTAAAATGATTGTAAGTAGTAAATTCTAATGGTAGATTACTTTCGAATATAATGTCTCTATATACTCTAAATAACAATGAATAATATATTACAAAAGTAGACTATTTATTCGAACGAAAGAATAAATTAACTTATCTTCTCATCTTTCAAACAAATCAGTATGTGAATTTTATAGAATATAAAATTTTAGATTTGCGAAAAAAAAAGAAAACTCCTATCTTTCCAACTTTATCCAGGGGCTGAAGAGCAATGAATCTAACTTAACGAAGAATGACAAAAATTATGTTGCAGGTTAACGCAATTTTGACTTTAATAACTTTTTATTCTGAAGGATCCAAGTAATAATAACCATGAATATAGCAGTATTTCCAGGCTCTTTTGATCCCATAACGATAGGCCATTTTGACCTTATCAAAAGATCGCTTCCATTATTTGATAAAATAATAGTAGCTGTGGGCACAAATTCTACAAAAAGTTATTTATTTCCATTGGATACGCGGTTAGATTGGCTAAAAAATGTGTTTGGAGATGAACCAAAGATTATAATAGATCATTTTGATGGATTGACTGCACATTATTGCCGGAAGGTCAATGCTAATTTCCTTATTAGGGGCCTCAGAAATTCTTCTGATTTTGACTATGAAAAAACTATCTCTCAGGTCAATCAGATCATAAGCGATGGCATTGAGACTGTTTTTCTTATCAGCAACCCACAATATTCCCATATAAGCTCTACAATTGTCAGAGAGGTCATCAAAGGAAAAGGAAATGTTGAACCTTTTTTACCACCGGGAGTTGTTATCTGAACATTGAGAATGGGTGATGAGTGATGGGTGATAATAGAGTGATGGGTGATAATTAATGAGTAATGGGCAATAATTGCCGAATAATAATTAACAATTGATAATTAACAATTAAAAGAGATATGTCAAACAGTATATACAAAACACCGGCTCCTGTCAATGAGGTTGTAAGAAGTTATGGACCGGGAACAGCGGACAGAGCAGAATTGCAGGCAACAATTCGTGAGCTCAAATCCAAAGAGCATGATATTCCAATGTTTATCGGAGGTAAGGAAGTAAGAAGTGATGATAAAGTAGCAATGAGACCGCCGCATGAAACTAAACATCTGCTCGGTTACTATCATAAGGGAGGTGCTGAACATATCAATATGGCAATAGATGCGGCATTAAAAGCGAAACCGAAATGGAGTGCACTCACCTGGGAACACAGAGCATCTGTTTTCCTGAAAGCTGCTGAATTATTGTCGGGCCCCTATCGCATGAGGATCAATGCTGCCACTATGTTGGGACAGTCAAAAAATGCATACCAGGCAGAAATAGACAGTGCATGTGAATTGATCGATTTTCTGAGATTCAATGCATATTATATGACGGAGATTTATAAGGTTCAACCCGAATCATCCACAGGAATATGGAATCGATTGGAATGGAGACCTTTGGAAGGCTTTGTATTTGCTTTGACTCCTTTCAATTTTACAGCAATTGCAGGTAACCTGCCTTGCGCTCCGGCATTAATGGGAAACACTGTAGTATGGAAAGCATCTGAATCCCAGATATTTTCTGCCAATATCATCATGGAGGTCTTACGTGAAGCAGGTTTACCGGATGGAGTGATCAACCTGGTTTTTGTGCCAGGTGCCACAGCAGGAGATATTATATTTGCTCACAAAGAATTTGCAGGATTACATTTTACCGGTGGCACCAATACTTTTAATACCATATACAGAAAGATAGCAAGCCATTTGGATGACTATCGCTCATACCCAAGGATCGTAGGCGAAACCGGTGGAAAAGATTTTGTCATGGTCCATGCTTCTGCCAATGCTAAAGAGGTTGCAACTGCTTTATCAAGGGGCGCTTTTGAATATCAGGGCCAAAAATGTTCTGCTGCTTCCCGGGCCTATATTCCCGTTTCTTTATGGCCCCGGGTTCTTGAATTTATGCAAAAAGATCTGTCATCAATGAAGATGGGTACGACAGAGGACTTTTCTAATTTTATCAATGCGGTTATTGACAAAAAAGCATTTAAATTTATCACATCATATATAGATGCAGCTAAAAACTCCAAGGATGCCAAAGTAGTCATCGGAGGTGAATATGATGATGTAGATGGCTATTTCATCAGGCCTACAGTCATAGAAACCACCAATCCTAAATATGATACACTCTGCACAGAATTATTCGGCCCGGTACTGACGGTATATGTTTATCCTGATCGGGAGTTTGAAAAAACAATGGAATTATTGGATCAGACTTCAGAATATGCTTTGACCGGTTCTATATTTGCCAAAGACCGTTATGTGATCGATCAGGCTGTGAAAGCTTTGGAAAATTGTGCGGGTAATTTTTATATCAATGATAAACCTACCGGTGCTGTAGTTGGTCAACAACCATTTGGAGGAGCCCGGGGTTCGGGAACAAATGATAAAGCGGGATCAGTGTTGAATTTATATCGCTGGGTTTCAGCAAGGACTATAAAGGAAACTTTTGTTTCGCCTGTGGATTATAGATATCCTTTTCTGGAAGCAGATAAATAGAATATCTCTGGATTCGGTTATAAATACAAACAATTTCAGTACAAGCAAATGAACATTTAAGAGATTAATAAAGTTAAAATAGACCTTAATGTCCCTTAACTTCTTAATGGTTTAAATTATTATGTTAGATGGTAGCTAGCATCTGATTTATCACTTCCCAGGTGCAGCGCACTGAAATCTTTATAGAACTATTGTATTTAACGAAATAAAGATGCAGCGCACCGAAACATTGAGGGTTATTTAAGTAAGCTTGAATAATATAAGATACCCGACGCTTTTACGGATTCCCTTTTCTGGAAGCATATATATATTATTGAAAAGAGAATAAATTATTTCACAAAAAACATCAGGGTCTCCACAGAATCCATGTTCATCCTCAATACCAAAGAGTCTTTAGTTGCTTTTATCACATGGACGGCAGTCTCCTTGTTACCTTTTGAGGTTGTGTCATTCGTCACAAGAATACTGTCTTTGATAAAATAAGTACCGGCTTCACTTTGAGCTATGTTATTAGAATAATAATATCTGGAATTTTGATTAAAGACCAATCTTACAGGACTTAGATCAACAGTTGAGATACTGTCACCAATTTTAATGGCGCTACCTTTCCATATTCCTTCTAGATCCAAGCCTGGGATTTTATGATTCTTTTTGCAAGATAAAATCGTACATAAGAGAAAAACTGTTATAAAACTGAAGTATCTCATAAATTATTCGGATGAAGTTTCTGACATTTCCATAATTTCATACCAGTATTTGTCATCTACCGGCATTACAGAAAGTCGTGATATCCTGATCAGATCAAAATTTTTCATGTGATCCATTTGTTTTAACGTACTATATAATACTTCTTTTTTCAAGGGTTTCAAATAGGCTATCTCTACGGCAACCCATTTACCGGTATCATCAGAGGGATCAGGATAGGCTTCTTTGGTGACTTTGCATAAACCCACAATTGCCTTTGCTGTGAGGCTGTGATAAAATAAACACAAGTCGCCTTTTTTCATACCATTCAAATGGATTCTTGCTGCGTAATTCCTTACTCCTGTCCATTCTGTGGTTTTATCTTTTTTGAGATCATCAAAACTAAACTCTTCAGGTTCGGATTTTACCAGCCAATGATTCATATCGCGATATTTATTTTTAAAAAAGTCTTCTATTTAATGAAAAAATGGATCAGATAGATTCCATTGCTTTGATGATGTCCAGGAACTCATTCACTTTCAAAGATGCACCACCTACCAAACCACCATCGACATCTGTTTGTCCAAAGATGCTCATTGCATTTCCAGCATTGACACTTCCTCCGTATAATATTGAAATTTCTTCAACCAGCACTGCATCAAATTGCTCTTTTAAAACTTCACGGATCAGCAAATGCATTTCCTGAGCCTGTTCAGGCGAAGCAGTTCTGCCAGTGCCGATCGCCCAGATTGGTTCGTAAGCAATGATCGTCCCCAATAGTTGGTCTGTAGTCGTATGAAACAATACATTTCTGATCTGTTGACTCACATAAGACTTATGGGAATCAGCTTCACGTTCATCCAATGGTTCGCCACAACAGAAGATCGGTTTTAACCCTGAGGCGTAAGCCTGATGGATCTTTTCCAGCAAGATATGGTCGCTTTCATTAAAGTATTCTCTTCTTTCTGAGTGACCAACCAACACATATTCAATATCAATAGATGAAAGCATTTTTCCTGAAACTTCTCCGGTAAACGCTCCACTCTCTTTGAAACTCAAATTCTGTGCGCCTATGCTAAAATGATGGTTACCATGGATCACCACTTTTACATCCTGTAAAAATGGAAATGGTGGAAAAAATATTATCCGGGATATCTCAGGATTGATCCCATTGATTATATTTACGGCTAATTCTTTCGCTTCAACCAACGTTGTGTTCATTTTCCAGTTTCCGGCAATAATTTTTTTACGCAATTTTGATCGTTGTTGGTTATAAATTGTTAATTGTAATTCTTATATTCTGCGAAGTTATTGATTTTAAATGTTCCGAACCGTTCCGAACCGTTCCAAACCATTATTAACCATTATTAACCGTTATTAACCGTTAGCAACCATTATTAACCGTTATTAACCATTATTAACCGTTAGCAACCGTTGTGAATCTAAAGAGTTGATTATAAATTAATTAAGCCCCCTACAGTTGTCCAAATTATCGAAATTAGTTTATATAAATTATAATTTAAAGATTATCCTACTAATCTTTTTGACCTAAAGATTTCTTTTATCAGTTCAAAACCATCAGCTATCAGACCTTTTGGCTGTTAGCTTTTGGTTGTAAGCCGCTCTGTTAATAAATTCGATCAAATATTTAAAATTAGTGGCCCGTTTCATCTTCGCGTCATTGTCAATTGTCCATTGTCAATTTTTGAAACTCTGTTTCTTCTTCGTCATACTCTCAATTTTCAACTCTCAACTTTCAACTTTCTATATGTTTCGTTGGCTTCGATCTTATGTCCAGGTCTTGACCATTTTATCTTTTCTTCAGTGTTTTCTTCCAGATCAAAAATATGTTTTTCTTTTCTTCCTCCCTTGAATGGAGCTTTCGCTTTTAATCCCAGGGCTTTCATCATTTCGAGATCTACATGCGTATCAGGATTGGGTGTGGTCAACAATTTTTCACCTGCAAATATAGAACCGGCTCCGGCCAAGAAACATAAAGCCTGTGCTTCTTTCGTCATTTCAGTTCTTCCGGCGGATAGCCTTACAACTGTTTTGGGCAATACAATTCGGGTAGTAGCGACCATTCTGATCATTTCCCAACTATCCACTATTTGCTGATTTTCAAGAGGAGTTCCTTCTACGGGCACAAGAGCATTGATTGGAACTGATTCAGGTTGAGGATCTAAAAGCGCCAGTGTGTATAGCATTTTGCATCGATCTTCAGCAGTTTCACCCATGCCTATTATGCCACCTGAACAAACAGTGATATTTGCTTTTCTCACATTATCAAGGGTCGTTAAGCGATCCTGATAACCTCTTGTAGATATTATTTCTTTATAAAAATCTTCTGAACTGTCCAAGTTATGGTTGTAAGCATATAGCCCAGCGTTGGCAAGTTTTTTAGCCTGGTTTTCTGTCACCATACCAAGGGTGCAGCAGACTTCCATCTCCATGTCATTGACCATGGAAACAAGACCAAGAACATGATCAAAATCCCGGTCATCTTTAACATTTCTCCATGCAGCTCCCATACACAATCGCGAAGAACCAATTTCTTTTGCATTTTTTGCAGCTTCAAATACCTGGGCGTGTGACATCAGGCCATGATTGTCAATATCCGTATGATATCGTGCGGCTTGAGGACAATAAGCACAATCTTCAGGGCAGCCTCCGGTCTTAATAGATATCAAAGTTGAAACCTGAACCTCGAGTGGATCATGATTTTCCCTATGCACTGTGGCAGCTTTGTATATGAGATCCATTAATGGTGTGTTGTAGATTTCGAGGATCTGATCCAAAGTATATACTGACATCAATTATTAATTTTGAGTACCAAAAGTACGAAAACAATTGACAATTATGCAAAGATGATAGTGACACCCGAAGTTTTAAGAGGTCGATGGCTAATGGCTTTATTTTGTTGAAAGTGAAGAGTTGAAAGTGGAGAGTTGTGGAAATGACGATACTTTCGTTTTAAAAGAAAATGGACAATGCATAATTGACAATGGACTTTGACGCGAAATGAAAAGGAAAAGCGAGGATGAAACAAGCTAATGGCATATGGCTGATGGCTTTGTTTGGGGAAGTGGGTGTATTATATCTAATTGTCACTTATCACTTATTTAAAAAAATTAGGCTTGCAACCATAATACTCATTACCTATTATCAACTACATAGTTATAAGGCGGACATTAGAGCACATCTGGACAAAAAAAAAGGGCTGCATTCCTGCAGCCCCTCAAATTTCATTCAATCAAAGATTATTTGATTACATTAAAAGGTTTAGATAACGATCCGTCAGGAGTCGTTACTCTTACGAAATAAGTACCTTGGGCAAAGTTACCCACATTAATTACTTCAGTTTGATCCTTTTGATTTTCAAGCTTAGTAGTATAAACTCTATTGCCTTTCACATCATATACTTCCATTGTCGCATCCGTAGCTTTTTCAAAATCGAAGACTACTGATACATTATCCCTGGTATTGGTAGGGAATAATTTAATTGTATTTTCAGAAAGTTTCAAATCATCATTAGATAATCCTGCGCCTAATCCAAATCTTGCATAAGGAACCGGAGTTCCGTTAAAGAAATTTCTTGCAGTAAGAGGAGCAATATCAAATGCTGCACTCAATTCAAAAGGAAATATCAAAAGATGAGTAGGAACATAATCTCCTTGTGCGGTACCAATAAATTCTGTCGCAATTTGGTTATTTTCATCACCTGTTAACCAACGTAAACTGAATTCCGGACTAGCATCCGGAGCTTGATATACCAGACCCAGTATATACATTTGACCTTCCTGGATTGCAATAGTTTTTACTTCATCTGTAGCAAAATCCCGAATATTCGAATATACTATCAACTCAGCCGGATCGGTGGTTTGGAAATCATAATTATTATAACCAATCAGTTCACGCTCCACTTCAGATATCTCATTATTGGCATCTGCATCATTGGCTTCCCAAATATAAAACTGGGCTGTAGCTCCAACTGCACCTGCAGCTGAGGCATTTGTAACACCGA
>JAYUWT010000354.1:0-3713 GCA_043753405.1 Saprospiraceae bacterium
CAATCCCGATTGTTGACTGTAAGGAAGGTCTATCTGAGTAAGATCGCCTGTTACTATTATCTTAGCACTTGGGCCAAGCCGCGTCAGAAACATTTTGATAAGGGCAGCACTGGATGAACTTAAAAAGAAGAAAAAAGAAGAAGAGCTTTTCACATCACAGGAATTTATGGAGGACTCAATAGGTGAAGCGGACACTGAAAGTATGTCATTTGAGGAGATGATGAAGCTGGTCCATGCTATGCCCACAGGCTATAAAACGATTTTCAACATGGCCATTTTGGATGAAATGTCTCATTTGGACATAAGTAAATTACTGGGAATAAAAGAATCTACCAGCAGGACCCAATTAATGAAAGCAAGAAATTATTTAAAAAAACAAATGCTCACCAGGCAAAATTTATACTTATGAGTGATATCAATAAATGGGAAAGATCTTTCCGCAATGCAGCCCGGCAGAATGAAGTCCGTCCTCCCGCAATGGTTTGGGACAAAATTGCAATTGAACTGGATAACAACAACAAAAAAAGGCCGGTGATTTGGTTCTTATCCATTTTATTAGTGGTAACTATGACAGCTGGGACTTATTTATTATTTAATCAGTCTGATGCCAATAGTAGTATAAATGGTTCAGGGAATAAGTCTACCCGGGGTCTGGTTCCAAGTGCTACAAAAGAAGCGGGGGTTCTGAAGGAGATCAAAGCCGGAAAACAGTTGACAAAAGAAGAAAATATGATTACAAAAAACAGCTCAGAAACGCATTTGGACAATGCAGTTTATGTGTCTGAAAATAGGAATACAAAGAAAGGCTCCCAGAATCATGTATTTGTTTTGAAAGGTAAAACAGGAAAACAGCAGCAGGGAATGATCCATAAGAGCGCAACACAATTGCCCGGATCGAATCAAACAGCAGCCAATCATACTGATAAAACGATTTCTGAAAATGTGGCTTCAGAATCCCATAAATGGGCTCAAAATAATTTACAAAATGATAGATCTTTCCTTGCTAAGAAATTAAGTCCTACGCAGCAATTGGCATCCTTAACCGCTGAAAACCTGGCCTTAACTCCTTTTGTCATAACTCCTCTAATTTTTCCGAAAGGTGTAGAGTGTTATTCATTTAATAGAAAGCGTATCATACCATATTTAGAAATAGAGGGTGGAATAGGATATCCGGTCAGATCCATGAGCTCCAATGGTGAACCAAGTAACTTACTGGATAATAGAAATGATACAGAAAAACCATGGTACAGTTTTAATGCTTCCATACATGGTGGCCTGATCTTAAGAAATAATATGTTTATCGCCACAGGTTTCAACTATACGGAAGTTAAAGAAAAATTTGACCTGATCAAAACAGGTACTACCCAAATTGTAATTGATGTAGATCCTGTTACAAATCAACCAACTGATACTACAATTAAAACCGGGACTTACGTTAATTCGGGTGAAAACCGATACAAAATGTTGAATATTCCACTTACTGTCGGTTATCAGAAAAGAATGCATAATTGGGTGATAAGTGGTGAAATAGGAGCCTCTTATAATATTGCTCTAAAAACTTCAGGTAAGATCCTTTATACTGATCAGAAAGTCCATCGTCTCGAAGATCTGGACAGATTGTATAGAAAGTCGACCGGGTTTTCTGTCAATGCGGCTATTTCATTGCAGTATTTACTCAAAGACAGGGTTTCTGTTTATATCAAACCTCAATACGTCAGGTACCTCAAAGATTGGACACAACCTTCTTTAAGTATTGCAGCACGTTATGATCTGTTTAATTTTAATGTTGGAGTAAGGCGCACATTCTAAAATACAATTTTACCATTCGTATGGAGGGGCATTTGATCGGGAAAAGATCTGCGTGATTTTCATTCTAATATTTTTGTACACAGATTCCGCTGATTTTTCTATACCTAATCTGCCTGATCTGCGTTCCAAATCATTGAATTTTGTATTAAAAGTAACCATCCTTGAAATCAGGACACAAAGTTTAGTAACAAAAGTTATTCCACATCTTTTATCCCTTTCTAATGATTTATTGGATTAGAAATTTATTGTAAATCAATGTTTATAATTATATTTATACATTGTTTATATTTTGCTCAAAAGCCCGTAAAACCTGGCTTTAATCCAGATATAAACCATATTTTATTTTGTCAATTATTATAATCCTTTTTGTTTTAATATAAAATGTGGAGTCCAGAGCCCACATAAAAAACGGGGCGTATTCCAAAAAGCCAAATGAGTAGGAAAATTAATCAAAACAAAATGAATTACGTAACACATGTTTTTAAAAATTATGCCAACTTTAACGGTAGGGCAAGGAGAAGTGAATATTGGTATTTCACACTCTTTGTTATTATATGTTATGTTGCTTTAGGTTTTATTGATAGAATGTTAGGAATGGCAGTCTTAAGCATGATCTTCATGTTGGGCGTGTTAGTGCCGGCTATAGCAGTTGGTGTCAGAAGAATGCATGATGTTGGAAAACCGGGATGGTTTATCCTGATTCCTATTTACAGCCTGATTCTGGCCTGTACTGATGGTGTAAAAGGAGAAAATGAATATGGACCTGACCCTAAGGCTGTTGACAGCATGCAAAATGTGTAAGTACATGCAATAATATTTATCAGATTTATTTTGCGAATTATTAAATAGTAAACCTGTTGTAAGATGCGGGTTTACTATTTTTTTTATTGCTTGACTAATTCAATTCATCATGAAATTCGGAGAAATTCATTATTGAACTTTACTTAACACTAAAAATCCACCTTCATTATAAAAATGGTTTTATATTAGCACCTGATACACACAGATATTAAAACTAAGTGTATTATATATTGTTTGAATATTACATTAAATATAAAAAGAGATATTAAATCATTGAGTGAATTAGTGCTAACCATCGACGGCGTCGAACCATTGGACTTTTTGGGAGAAAACAATTCCAAATTAAACCAAATGACCTCAAAATACCCGGATCTTCAAATCATTTCGAGAGGTAATACTTTAAAAATCACAGGGGATAAAAAACAAACGCAAGAACTTAAATCAAAGGTCGAAGTTTTGGTGCGATACCTGAAAGACAACAAAGAACTTCCAAATACTATAGTAGATACTATTCTCAGCGGAACGAATCCTTTTGATAATAAACCTATTGAGGGCTCTTCTTTTAATGGCAATGTGATCTTACATAGTAAGGATGGATTCCCGATCAGAGCAAGGACTGTTAACCAAAAGAAAATGGTTGAAGCTTCAGAGAATTCAGATATTGTATTTGCAGTAGGACCTGCAGGTACAGGTAAAACTTATACTGCAGTGGCTTTAGCAGTGAGAGCATTAAAAAACAGGTTGGTCAAAAAGATCATTCTGACCAGGCCTGCAGTGGAAGCAGGAGAGAACCTTGGTTTCTTGCCCGGAGACCTGAAAGAAAAAATAGACCCCTATTTACGACCGCTTTATGATGCTTTGGACGACATGTTCCCTGCAGATAAACTGGCTAAATTTATGGCGGATCGCACCATCGAAGTTGCTCCTCTGGCTTATATGCGTGGCCGTACCCTGGACAATGCTTTTATAATATTGGATGAGGCTCAAAATACTACTTCACCTCAAATCAAAATGTTTCTGACGCGGCTTGGCCCAAGTGCTAAGATAATAGTAACAGGCGATCTTACTCAGATAGACCTTCCTTACAGTCAACAATCGGGATT
>JAYUWT010000355.1:0-3706 GCA_043753405.1 Saprospiraceae bacterium
ACTATCTATGCCATTCGGACCCTCTAATTTCCAATCCATCACATCTCTTTCACAGGCTGTGCCCTGGCAATGAAATTCTCCTCCAAATTGAAATACGAATGGACAATTGAGAGGAATGGTATCACCACACGCAATGGCTCGATTAGCTGCCCCTTGATGAAGCTGAGCGGACAAATTTGAAAATGAACCGCAGATACAAGAATTGCCTAAGGGCAAATTACCCGGACATAAACAGTCGATTTCCTTTTGCGATATAACTCTATTGTATACTATTACATTATCTATGTCACCATTCATCCAAAGTGGAGTACCCGGATTGGTCCCCACGAAAGCTCCAATTGTAAAGGGTGTACCTAACCCACTATTTAAAAAAGTGGAACTGCCTGTCGAAGTACTTTGCAGTACCCCATCTATATATATGCTCCAATGCCCACCACCTACTGTGCCTACTATACAATGCCACTGACCATCATTCACAGTATCATAACTGAATCCTGAACTATGATAAACACCTGACCCATCCCTTCCACTAATTGCCACTTGACCAAGGTTATTATTTGCATTACTACCAATACCTATTCCATAGCCTCTATCAAAATTGAATTCATACTTTCCTGCTATCCACTGAGGTTGGTTCCGTTCTGTAGTTTTTATCCACGCCATGATGGACACTTTATCTGTAATGTTTCGATCGTCAACACCCAAACTGATAAAATTTCCGTTGCCATTAAAATGATAAGCGCTATTGGCAACATTATCATGACCCAATGTGAAAGTCGGATTCGAATACAAATTTCCATTTATTCCTATTGTACTCAAATCATTAGCATTATTCAAAAATGGGAAATAGCCAACTAAACCATTATTAAGTGTATCTATTTCACATGGGGTGGGTTCACATTTGACCTTTATCGTAAACCTACATGTGTCTTTATTTAACCCCATATCCACTACTACATAAGTAACCGTGGTGACGCCCGACATAAATAGAATTCCACTAGCTTCGTCACGGCCGGTATCTACCGTTGCACCGGAAAGTTGATAGCCATAGTTGAACATCGTACAATTATCGATTACGGAAGGAGCTATTCCATCCACTTTTGCCTTACATCTTCCCAATGAATCCCAAACCCCCAATACAGTCATACTTAACGGGCAAGAAATCTTCGGAGGTTCGTTATCTACCACGGTCAACGTAAACGTGCAGTTTTGGCTTTGATTACCACAATCATCCCGAGCAACACAGGTAATAGTATTAACTCCTTTCGGATATTGCGTTAATGGAGTAATCAAGATAGAGTTTGTGGGAGTAATTAAAGAACAAATTACACCTGGTAGCGTATCACAATTATCCGTCGCAGTGGGTGAAGGAAAATTACCGGTAAAATAACATAATCCGGGGTTCGTATTTACCGTAGGATTGCGAGGACATGATATTATAGGAGGTACTGTGTCTACTATTTTTATCTTTTGAATACAACTTGATTTATTTTTACATTCATCTTCAGCTGTCCACGTTCTGTTGATTGTACCATTACAAGGTATTTGGCCAGAGAGAAGATCAGAACTGGAGATCTTAATGATGGAATTTATGGATGTGCAATTATCAGTAGCTGAAGCTAAGCCCGTTGTCTGAAGGTCAATACTGGCATTACAATGCAAAAGTATATCCTGTGGACACTTTATGATTGGAGCAATAGTATCCCTAATCTTAATGGTCTGTAAACAGCTAGATTTATTTTTACAGGCATCCTCAGCTGTCCATGTCCTACTGATCGTACCATTACAAGGTAATTGACCGGTGATGACATCAACACTATTAATGGCTATAATTGAGATTATAGATCCACAATTATCTGTGGCTGTTGCAAATCCTGCATTTTGAGGATTGGTATTTACATTACATTGAAGATTAAGATTCGGAGGACATAGGATAGTAGGTGGTATAGTATCTTTGATCTTTAAAATTTGTACACACGTAGATTTATTTTTACAATCATCTGTTGCTTCCCAAGTTCTAGTGATAAGACCATCACATGGTAATAATCCTGACATTTTATCAAAATGTGATAGGAGGATAGATGCGGTAGGAGTACAATCATCCGTAGCAGTTGCCACTCCTGTCGCAGGAGGATTAGTATTGGTATTACATTGCAAATTGAGGTTTGGCGGGCAAATGACTTTAGGTGGTTTAGTATCCTGTACCTTAATGACCTGTTTACAGCTGGCCGTATTGGCACAGCCATCCGTCACCTCCCAAGTCCTCATAAATGTCGCATTGCAAGGCAATTGACCAGATAACATATCTGCAAAAGTGATTCCTATCGCCGTTGATGACATACAATTATCAGTGGCCGTTGCAAAACCTGTATTGGAAGGATTGACACTAGAATTACATGGCAAAATGGTGTCTTTAGGACATGCAATAATAGGTTTGACATTATCAAAATAAGTTACGGTTTTACAGATCGAATCCATACAACCATCACTTGCTGTAATTTTCAAACACACTTTAAAATTGCCACAAAAACTAAATTGATGAGAGGGGCTGGTTGCTGTTGAAGTGTTGTTGACTCCACTACCCAGATCACTAAAATTCCAAGAATAGGTCAATGGGGCTGCGCCAGTAGATTGGTTTGCAAATTGCACATTTCCACAGGGAGAAATATTCTGAAATGTAAAAGCAGCCGTACAAGGTATTTGACAGGCGTTCTGATCTTTCCAGATTAAAGATGAACTCGAAATATCTGTACCCCTAGGAATATCAAAAAAAGCAGATGTAATATCGGGACTATTGTAGATATGCGTACGAGCCTGAATACCAAGAGTCGTATTTTTAGTCATGCAACTTGCCAATTCCATATCGTTGATATGTAGAAAAGCACATAATCCTCCAAAACCTCCTGCAGCTGGAAGTCTACCATCAGTAAAAGCTATTTGATTTGGAGCCATAAACCAATAAGAGCCTCCTGCATAAGAGATTTCTCCATTATCCAAAAAACGAACCCATTCAATAGAAGGGGAACCTTTTTCGACGAATCGAATAAGGACAGCTCTACTCTTGCCATTAAATACCCCAGTACCGGTGACATAAGTACGAGCAGTTGCGGGATCTTCCCATACCTGGCTGATTGCGGTGAGTCCGGAAATAGATATATGCCATGATGGGATAAAATCACTATCATAACGGATAAGATAAGGAGTGAAATTCCCTATAACAGCGCCTACTGCATAAAACCCACCACTATTATTTCTGATAATATCATAATATGAAAAGGCAAGGCTTTCGGGGGTGGCTGCATTCACCAAAACACCGTCAGCATCAACTTTAACGATAATGCCGTTTGTACCATGATTACCCACAAGTACTAGTTCCCCATTAGGTAATACTTCCATATCACGCACCCATTCATCATCCGCTGTACTTGAAAATTTTCGTTTCCAATTAATAACTCCAGCAGTATTGACATTAAGTAAGACGACATCATCCCAGGTAGGGCTAGGATTGATTGGGTCATATTGAGAACCTAAAACATAATATTGGAAATTTTGCATTACAGGAGTACGAACTATCCTCGTAAAAAACTCACGACCAGGTACATCGTAGGATCTCACCCATGAAAAAGTTCCTGCTGCCGTAATGCAAAATTTCCAATATTATGTTTTAGGTTCTCAATATGACCCAATCAATCCTAGCCCTACCTGG
>JAYUWT010000356.1:0-9744 GCA_043753405.1 Saprospiraceae bacterium
TCCGCCTTTAATGATATCTTTATGGTATTATCTTAACTTTAATTAACTTAACATGATCTCTTATATACTTTTAATGTTGTTGCCATTTTTTAATTTGAATGGCAATATTGAATGTGGATTGCACGAAGTAAATTACGAATTTACAGACTGCAATAGTGAAGGCAATTACAACATCTTCTTCAATTTCCAATATCAGAATACCAGCGATTCTTTCAGGGCTTACAGGGACAATGACTATGTAGGTACATTCGCATATGAAGACCTTCCGATAGAGTTGGGCAGCTTCGAAGGTAATGGACAGGGCCATGTCTTTTTCTTTAAAGACAATGAAAACCTTGCCTGCAGTGTTACCAAACAAACACCCGGAAATACCTGTAGCGGATCTCAGGAATGTGATCTTAGTGAATTACAGATCATTGAATTGCCTTGTAATGCCAATAATCAGTTTTTCATTACTATCAATTTTAATCATCAGAACACCAGTGATCAGTTCAAAGTACAAGGAAATGGTAATCAATACGGCACCTTCAGTTACGATGATCTCCCAATTACTCTCGGGCCCTTCAATGGCTTGGTTAATACCGACTATGAATTTGTAATAAAAGACATCCTGGAACCTGAATGCAGTATAGTAGGAGTTATTCATGCTCCTTATTGCAATACTGGTGAGTGCAATATATCCAATATAACCTACGAATTTTCCGACTGCAATGAAGAAGGCTATTATTGGATCTTTTTTGATTTCGATTACCAGAATACAAGCGATTCATTTAAAGTTTATTCTGGAAATACGTATTACGGAACTTTCGCATATGCAAATCTTCCTTTAACAATCACCGGAGTAGCGGGCAATGGCCAGGGCCATGGATTTCTTTTTAAAGACCAGAACCACACAGGATGTGCTGAAGATATATTTGTGCCCGGACAGAATTGCAATGGTCAGAATGAATGTGACCTCAATGAACTCCAAATAGAACAATTACCATGCAATGAGGAAAATCAGTTTTATGTGGTGATCGACTTTAATCACATCAATACAGGTGATCTATTTAAAGTGCAAGGCAACGGCAATAATTATGGTACTTTCAGCTATAGTGAACTACCAATCACCCTTGGACCATTTAATGGCAACGTGAATACTGCTTATGAATTTGGGATTACAGATCTCGACCATCCTGATTGTCATGTAGGCGGATTTATAGATGCACCTTATTGTACAGAAGGATGCCATCTGTATGAGGTGGTTTATGAGCATAGTGAATGTGATGAAGAAGGAAATTTCGATATTTCATTTAATTTCCAGCATCAGAATACAAGTGATTCATTCCATTTATATATAGAAAATATATTGTACGGTACTTTTGCTTATGCTGATTTACCAATTCAAGTGTTAAATGTAGAAGGAAATGGGGCGGAACTGCATTATTTATTTAAAGATGCTGTCAACGAAGATTGTCATACTCTAAAAGAAATTACAGGACCTGACTGCGATGGTCAGGGTGATTGCGATCTTGGAGAACTCAACATTGAACAAACACAATGTAATGAAGAAAACCAATTCTTTGTGGTCATTGATTTTTATCACATAAACACAGGTGATCTGTTTAAAGTACAGGGGAATGGCATTAATTACGGAACCTTCAGTTATGCTGAACTTCCCATCACATTAGGACCTTTTAATGGTAATGTCAATACTGCTTATGAATTTGGGATTACGGATCTTGACCATCCTGACTGTCATGTGGGCGGATTTATAGAAGCACCTTATTGTACAGAAGGATGCCATCTGTATGAGGTGGTTTATGAGCACAGCGAATGTGATGAAGAAGGAAATTTCAATATTTCATTTGATTTCCAGCATCAGAATACTAGCGATTCATTTCATTTATATATAGAAAATATATTGTACGGAACCTTTGCTTATGCAGATTTACCTATTCAGGTGTTAAATGTAGAAGGAAATGGGGAGGAACTGCATTATTTATTTAAAGATGCCGTCAACGAGGATTGTCATACTCTAAAAGAAATTACAGGACCTGACTGCGATGGTCAGGGTGATTGCGATCTTGGAGAACTTAACATTGAACAGTTACCATGCAATGAAGACAATCATTTCTATGTGGTCATCGACTTTTATCACATTAATACCAGCGATCACTTCAAAGTACAAGGTAATGGAAACCTATACGGTACTTTCAATTATGATGACCTGCCTATTACATTGGGTCCTTTCAATGGTAATGTGAATACTTCTTATGAATTTGGGATCACAGATCTCGAGTTTACTGATTGCCATATCGGAGGAGGTATAGAAGCACCTTATTGTGAGGAAGAAGGTTGTCATCTTTATGAAGTAAGTTACGATTATAGCGAATGTAACGAGGATGGTAATTATTCAATAACATTCAATTTCCAGCACGAGAATACCAGTGATTCATTCAAGGTATACAGAGGTAATGATTATATGGGCGTCTTTGCATACTCCGATCTTCCTATTACTCTTGGAACTTTCCAGGGCAATGGTCAGGGACATTTGTTTATCTTTAAAGACTTAGAAAATCCTGAATGTAAGGTGATCAAAGAGGTGCCAGGAATAAATTGCGAAAATGAATTAGAATGTGATATCAACGAAGTAAGTGCTTCGATATCCAATTGTGATAATGAAGGACAATTTTTTGTAGAAATTGATTTTAATTTTATGAATGTTTCCGACTCATTCAGTATACAGGGCAATGGAATTTCATACGGGCACTTCAGCTATGATGACCTACCTGTGATCCTTGGACCTTTCGATGGCGATTCTGAACAGAGTTATGAATTTGGTGTTCATGATTTAATCTTCGAAGGATGTCATGCCGGTACATTTATCACACCACCTTACTGTGAAAATGGTTTTGCAGAACCGTTGATGAATATCACACTTTCTAATATAGTATGCATAAACGCAAACAGTTACACTGCCGACGTGGATATCGATAATATCCCGGGTGAAATGCTTGTAAACTTATGGGAATCAAATGATCTGATAGGTATTTATAACTCTTCTTTATTCCCAATTCAGGTCATTTTAAGTACTGATCTGGCACCACTTGTCAAAATGAATTCAGTGGACGAACCGGAAAATTTTGCAGCGAAAGTATATACACACCCTGAATGTATCCTCGCTACGGATATCTATGACGAACAAAATTTAAACCTCTTTCCAAATCCAACATCCAATGATTTAATAATCAACTGGAAGGATGTTTCTTATGAATACCAATTAATGGATATTAACCACACTTTGGTAATGAAAGGAAGAGGAAGTGATAAAACAGTGGTTCAGACGGCAAACTTGCAACCAGGTGTGTACATAATGCAATTAAGTACAGGAAGTAAGATCATTGTTAAGAAAGTAATAAAGATATAAGTACAGTTAGATAGTAAATCGGCTAATAATTATCAGAGAGATAAATTGTTAGCCGATTTTTTTTTGCCATTTTGTTTTAATCTAAAAACAGGTCTTTCATCGGCTCTACTCCAGGAACAGCATCATATTTAAACAGATCCGTTATCCCTTCCAGGCGCAGCAACTCTTCATCTATCACAAAATTTCCGCTAAAACTCTTTGCATCTTTTTTCAAAATGATCTGAGCAACATCTGCTATGATGTCCGGCCTCCTCGCCATTTTTATCAATTGGTCACCTCCCGGAAGGTTTTCTATGGCTGCAGTAGCAATTAGTGTCTTAGGCCAAAGTGCATTGGCAGCAATTCCATATTCCTTGAATTCCTCTGCCCATCCCAAGGTAAGCATGCTCATATTGTATTTAGAGATCGTATATGCTACATGCATGCCAAACCATTTTGGATCCATATTCAATGGAGGTGATAAAGTGAGTATGTGTGGGTTCATCCCACTTTTCAAATAAGGAAGGCAAGCTTGAGTAACAAGGTAAGTTCCACGGACATTGATATCAAACATCAGGTCAAAACGCTTTGCAGATGTCTGTGAAGTATTAGTAAGGGATATCGCTGAGGCATTGTTGATAAGAATATCAATACCATTCATCATTTCAGCTACTCTGTCGATCACTGTGGTAATATTGGCCTCTTCCCTGATATCCAGTTGCATCGGATAAGCATGGCCACCCAGGTTAATGATCTCTTCTGCGACAGTCATTAATGTGCCTTCGAGTTTTGGATGAGGATCCAGCGTCTTTGCTAAAATAGCAACATGCGCTCCTTGTTTCGCAAATTTCAAAGCAAGTGAGCGGCCTATTCCTCTTGACCCACCGGTGATAACTATTTTTTTATGCTCCATTGATTATGTTTGGAATAAAAGTATAAAAAGTCTGAAGAAAGTCAGAGGAAAGTCTTAAAATAATTCAGAACCAGTCTTAGAAAGTAATATTGATTCAGAAAGATTTCTGATGACACAACGACGTAGTAAATACTACGCCGAACCGCCCTGGAGGTGCGTATTTAAACTATTATCAATACAGTTCGATTTATTTTCGCTTCTATCTAATTTGTTACAATCTTAAATCTGGGCGGGATATGCATAGGATTTCCAATCCCTTCCCTCAGTAAATGTGGGACGGGATTGAGTGCAAAATTCTTTTTGCATATTTCATTTATAAAATCGAGAAAATACTGAAACAGTTTCGGAGACAAAATAATGTCATGGACACTCCACAATTTATAATTTACCATTTATAATTTATATTCCAAGGTTATCTTCTGTTTTCCAGCCTCGGAATCACGCTTTTACTCCACGAAAAGAAGCTTCCATCGAGGATCTTTTCTCTGGCCGTGTCTACAAGCTCCATATAAAAAGAGAGATTATGAAGCGTTGCTATCTGCGCACCTAACAATTCACCTACATGGACCAAATGCCTCAGATATGCCTTGGTATGATCGCGGGAAGCAGTGCAACGTGATGTTTCATCGATGGCAGAAAAGTCTTGTTTCCACTTTTCATTTTTAATATTGATGATTCCATCCCAGGTATAAAGCAGCCCATGGCGGGCATTGCGCGAAGGCAAGACACAATCGAACATGTCTATTCCCAATCCTATGCAGGTGATGATATTGGCAGGAGTGCCAACTCCCATAAGATATCTCGCCGAAGCACCAGGTAAAATACTTGTTACTTCTTCAGTGATGCGATACATTTCTTCCGCAGGTTCACCGACAGACAAACCACCAATCGCATTGATAGGCCTTTCTTTTTCAGCAATATATTCTGCTGAATGTCTTCTGAGATCGCTGTATGTACTACCTTGAACTATTGGGGCAAGCGTCACCTCATAACCATATGGAAATTGTTCCACCTGATCAAAATAAGACAGACACCGATCGAGCCAATTGTGTGTCAGCTTCATTGAATTCTGAGCATATTTATACTCGCATGGATAAGGTGTACATTCATCGAAAGCCATAATAATATCTGCACCAAGTTGGAGTTGCACACTTGTAGCAGACTCAGGTGTAAATAGATGTGTGCTGCCGTCTATATGTGATTGAAAGGTAACTCCTTCCGGTTTGATCTTTCTTCTATGTGCAAGGGAAAAAACCTGATAACCTCCACTATCAGTTAATATAGGACCATTCCAGTTGATAAATTGATGGAGACCTCCGGCAGCAGAAATGATATCCACACCGGGTCTAAGGTAAAGATGGTAAGTGTTACTTAAGATAATCCTTGCTCTGATATCTTCCTTTAATTCATTCTGATGGATTCCTTTGACCGTGCCTAACGTTCCGACCGGCATGAAAACAGGCGTTTCAATTACTCCATGTTCAGTTATCACCTTTCCAACCCTTGCCCTGGATGACGGATCAGTATAAAACAATTCAAATGTCTTAGCTTCTTTAATGTCCACTTATCATTCTTTCTGACGAATACTATCCATTTTGATAACCACTCCCAGCAATATGGTGAATCCGATCAGGGAAGACCCTCCATAACTCACCAAGGGCAGTGGAATTCCGATGATCGGGACCAATCCCATGGTCATGCCTATATTTACCAAAAAGTGGAAAAAAAGAATTCCAGCAACACCCCATATGAAGTTTCTTGAGAAATTTAATTTTTGTCGTTCGGCAACCAGGGTCAACCTCATCAATAAAAATAGATATAACCCTATCACTGTAAAAGCACCTATGAATCCATGTTCCTCTCCGACTGTACAGAAGATGAAGTCAGTAGCCTGCTCCGGTACATAATTCAACTTAGTAAGTGTTCCGTTTAGAAAACCTTTCCCATCCAGTCCACCTGAGCCGATCGCCATTTTGGATTGTAATACATTATACAATGAACCTCTGGGATCACATCTGTCAGGGTGAAGCCATACATTGATCCTTTCTTGTTGATGGGGCTCTAAAATATTAAATACATAATTTGAGAAAAATGAAGTCAAAGATGCTATGAGAATCATAGGCATGAACAAGAAAAGAAGCTGAACTTTCTTCAGGCTCCACAAGATGATGGCCATGATCAATACAAGGACTGACATAGCGACAAGAATTTCCTGTGCATTACCGGAATTAACAGCGATGAAACCACCGATGCATAACAATCCCACAGCCATAAGATAGTAATTTCTATTCGGTAATTGATATACAAATATCGCCAATGCTGCAGTTAAAATGAACAAATAAGTAATGTCAAATCCAAACAATAAAGACAATATGAATAAAGCTGCAAAAGATAGTACAACTGCATAAATAGAAGCATTCAATCCTTCCCTGTACAAAAGTATAAAAAATGAAAGAAAGACCAGAGCTGAGCCTGCATCCGGCTGAAACATTATAAGAAAAGGTGGCAGAAAGATTAGACCGATCGCTACTAACGCTGATTTTCTTTCATTGAGTTTCATTTTATAATCACTCAACAAATTTGCTAGGGCGAGGCATGTCCCAAGTTTGGCGATCTCAGCAGGTTGAAATGCAAAAAAACCTAAACTGAACCAAGCTTTCTGGCCATTGATTTCTTTACCTACAAATAAAACCAGGATCAATAAAACGATACCTATAGCATAAAACCCATATGAAAATGTCCGCCATATTTTACTGTCAAAAGCTAAAACAAAAAATAAAATAAAAAATGAAATCCCTATCCAGATCAATTGGCGTCCTGCATTATAATCTATGCTGAAAAAATTATTCGATACATTGTTATCATAACTGACAGCATAGATCATCACCCATCCGATAGATACGAGAGCCAGATAAAGGGATAACAGCATCCAATCAACTTTACCTGTTTCCGAAATATGTTGTTTCTTGTTCATTTAAATAGGAAGGCTCAAATTAATCATATCCTGGAGATTAGCATATTTATTACTCTAGAATAAATTGCTTTTTGACCTTTTCCACGAGGTAAATTGCTCCGGAATACCTGCTCTGGATGGCTTTCATGTCAGGGAAACTTTCCAGCTTGGACCGGTAGGCCCCGGCTTTCATATAATAATATGGTCCCTTTTGATTCCAATCAGTTTTAATATTAAAATCGTTTTCAAAATTACTTAACTCTGTTTCCATTGTTCTTCTATCAGAAGTGACCCCAAACTGGATCCTGTAAACCTGTATTGTATTAATGTTGCTTTGTGAAGTGTTGTAAATAGATATTTTTTGTTCCAGGTCTTTTTCCATAGTGATAACAACCTGCTGCCCGTAAAGAGAAAAAAAATGAAAACAACAAAAGATAATTATAAGATACTTCATACACTTAGAAAGATATATTATTAAAACTTTTACTCATAAACGGATCAGTTTAAAAATAAAGATTTATTCTGGTTTTACTCTGTTAATAATGCTTTGACCACCGATGTCCCTAACCTATCAGCACCGGCACCGATCAATTGGATGGCCTGCTCCCTGGTCCGAATTCCTCCGCTTGCTTTTATTTGAATGGTAGCAGGTAATAAACTTCTAAGTAAACGAACATCTTCTTCTGTAACACCATCACCGATGGTTCCTGTTCCCGTTTTGATAAAATCAACTTCTTTGGCAATAGCAATATCGCAAACCTGCTTTATTTCGTCCGGTGTCAGTAGATTCATTTCAATGATCCATTTCACGGTAATATTCCTCATATGCCCCAAACGGACCATGTTGTCGGCTTCGTTCATAGTATAAGACCAGTCACCACTTTTTATGGCAGCTATATTTGCAACAACATCTATCTCGTCCACATTTTCTTCTACAGCTTTTTTAATGGCTTCAGCTTTGACCTGAGTGGCATCATAACCATAAGGGAACCCTATTACTGTGCATACTTTGATCTGATAATCCTCTAATATCCTGGCTACCTGTTGGACAAAATAAGGAGGTACACATACAGAGTAAACATCATATTCGATAGCATCCACACATAATTGTTCAACTCTAGACCTGGTCGCATCAGGTTTCAGATAAGTCAAGTCAATTAATTTATTCAGTCTGTCCACATTTTCTATTTTGAGCGAGGCAAAGATAATAAATTGAGGTTTAAATGATAATTTCAATTGTTATTGCATGTTATCGGGAATCTTACATCTGCAATTTTACACCAAGTTGCCCACGGGTTAGGATAATTATAGAGAGTCCATCGCTATTCAGGACCACATCTGTGGGTCGCAATGAAGCCACAGTTCCTTTAATCACCACTCCGGGATAAGGTGTTTGATTGAGGGTGGTCAACAAGGATGAATTCGCCATAGAGATCATCTCGCCGACAGGAATTCCGTAATCCTTCTCAATCATTTTTTCTATTTTTCCATTAAACAGCCAACTCGCAGATTTCTGAAAAAGATTTTTAGTTTTTAATTGAAAGACCACATCTTTGAGTGCAAGTCTTTGGCCTATACTATCGTAATATGGTTTGCCTTCTATGATTACCGTACCTTTGACATCGCCGCTCAATTTAGTTGAAAGTATCAACTTATCCGCCTCATGGTGCACATCGATATTATCGACCACTACCGTTTTCTTGCCATCTAGAAATTCTATTTTTTGAAATTGAAAAGTTTTATTGGCCAATTGACTTGCATAAATATAGGATATATCTGCCACGGTCTCAACAGTGAAATAGGAAGGCACCTCTTTTACAAGAGTTAGATTGGGCACTTGTTTGGCAGGTCCGGTACTTACCGGCTTCCTTCCTACAGTAGTCTCTGATAACACATTGAGTCCGATAGTCGCAACAATGTTTGTCTTTTGGGCTTTGAGTTGTGTCATTTGTACATTCAAGGGCTTGATATTCAGCCAGGATTCATATTCTTCTGAGATTTGAAAAGGCGTCCCCATAAGGTTCCATACTGTCAAAGCGTATGGTTTCATATCCAAAGCAGTGACCACTTGTTCATCAATTTTTTTTGCGAATGATGCATGTTGTTTATCCAATACATTGGCGACAATAGGAGTAATGGGCACATCCACATATTTATATTTAAGGACAGGTTTAGTGATCCAGGTATATCCATCCGGTGTGGTAACTGTCCTTATGACCCAATCGGGTCTGATGGAGAAAACTGTTTTAAAATTTAAAATGAGTTCGAATTCTGTCGCCTGGTAAGATATGTATCCTAAAGCTCCTATGCCTTTTTCAGCCCAAACTTTTAGTGGAATGCTAATCTTAAGTTGATTTACAGAGTTTGGTTTAACTGTTATGTTCCCTTTTTTCCAAACCTTGACTTTGAATTCATCGTTGTCATTATCTGTATAAGAATTATCTTCAAAAAGCAGGCCTTTGACCGAGGCATTTAACATTTTTTCGATAT
>JAYUWT010000357.1:0-3674 GCA_043753405.1 Saprospiraceae bacterium
TGCAGACATTACGTGTAAAGATGTGGGTTAAAATATGTATAATAAATTTGTTGATAGTAGCAAGTTTTGGTTTAATAATGCGGTATAAGATCGCTTTTGAGTTTCCTTTTTTTGAACAAAAGAATTTGCTTCTTGCACATTCACATTTTGCACTTTTTGGCTGGATATCTTTAATATTAATGGTATTAATGGTAAACAATCTGGAAAATAAAATTTCAAACAAACTTGCGCATCAGTTTAAATCAATTTTAATATTCTCATTGGTCTGTGCTTATGGAATGCTTATCACATTTTTTACCCAGGGTTATGGGCATTTTTCTATTTTTTTCTCCTCGGTATCTATTAGTATTTCTTTTATTTTCGGGTGGCTTTATTATAAAGCAATAAAACAGGATTCGAATGAAACGGGTAAAAAATGGTTCATTGCTGCATTATTGTTTAATATATTTTCTGCCGCAGGTGTTTTCTATCTGAGCTATATGATGTCTACTAAAAACGTAGATCAGCACATGTATTTGGCATCAGTTTACTGGTACTTACATTTTCAATATAATGGTTGGTTTTTATTTTCTTGCATTGGTCTATTCATCAACTATCTCCATTCGAGAAATATATTTTTGCCTTCTGAAAAAACAATTTTTTGGGCATTTGCTTTGAGTTGCATTCCGGCATATGGGTTGTCGGTCTTATGGCTTGATATACCGGTTTGGATTTACATGATCATAGTAATCGCCACCATCGTTCAATTATATGGATGTATAAAAATATTTTTAGAACTAATTGGCAAAGGGATATTATCTAAACTAAACCTGAAACCTCTGGCTAAGTTGTTATTAGCTACATCAACCATGGCTTTTGCTGTAAAGATATTACTTCAAACGGGTTCAACGATTCCTGCCATTAATAATTTGGCATTTGGCTTCCGGCCTATTGTAATTGCATATTTGCATCTTGTATTGTTGGGGATTTATACGTTGTTTATAATGGGATTCACTTTGACAAAAGATTTATTGCAAGTTACCAAAATTGGAAAAATTGGAATTTTAAGCTTTTTAGTTGGAGTAGTGATAAATGAAGTGTTACTATCAGTTCAGGGCATTTGCTCTTTCGCATATATCCTAATCCCATTCATAAACGAAATGCTTTTCATAACAGCATTTATTTTATTCAGTAGTGTTTTAATGATTATATTATCTCAATTGAGAATAAGAAATAATAATTAAATTAGAAAAGATCAATTAGGTCAATGTCTAATTTTAAAAATATTTATTTCTACCAGCTCAAAATTACCATTTGCTATTAAGTCCACCCTGTAGATCCTCCTGCAATTTTTTGAGGCCGGCCCAGTCCAGTGAAGCTGCTAAAGCCGCTTGTTCCGGCCATGTTGCGGGATCGTGCATTGCATAATTATCACCCCCATATTCAAGTATTTCCCGGCAACGAGTCACGGAAGTTCCGGCTAATTTCGCCCAGGTATATATACCATTTGAATTGAAAAGCTCTTCAATCTTCGGTCCGATACCTTCTATTAATTGCAAATCATTATATACTACTCTATTTCCAAAAAAACCGCTTGATGCATCTAGTGCATCATTTATGGCAGGATCTCTACCTCCCACCAGAAATGCCTGATATTCGTCAAGACCTTCAAAATTATTCTCAGCCGCTAATTTAGCCTGTTTTATCCAGGAGCTGGGATCATGCATTTCCGACCCTTCTAATGGCGAAATAATATCTATAAGCTGAGAAAGGTCAGTAGAAGCAAGTTGATCAAAAGTATTTATTCCCTTACTCTGGAGTAGGTCATTTATTTTTGGTCCAATACCTTCTATTCTTGTCAAATCGTGTTGTCCTAAATCTCGCGCCAGATCTCTCTCTGATTCAGCGTTGGTTTGATCCATATCATCAACATCAGTAATAGCATCTTGTGCATCATCTAGTGTGGCCGTATTATTATTTTCCGGATTATCGTCTGAAATTATTTTTTCACTTACACTTGTTTCTATAACACCCGGATTAGGATTTATGGAAGCTTGTAAGGAATTAATTTGAGTACTCAAATCCTGATAGGATATTTCAAGTTGATTTGCTTTATTTTTCCAATATTTTACATCCTCCTGTAGAAATACTTGCTTATTATTACTGTCTTTCAAGTCTCCTTCCACAAACTGGACACGATGCAAATGCTGTCTGACGTCAACTTCTAATTGATGTACCTGATTATTGGCCAAATCAAGTTTACCCTGGATCCCATCAACCGCAGCCCTCCATTTACTATTAGCAATTAATCGCCCCAGTAAATAGCCCAAAAGCGCTGCAACTGCCAACATTAATATTATTTCAAGTAAATGGCTTGTAAAATTACTTGTTCCTGGTCCCATTAAAGGGTTTTGTTCAAACATGATTTTATATTTATAAAATGAATATTAAATAATATTTACATTGATGCACATTGCCAAAATCTAATATAAAATTTGCTTATATATTAATTTCTGGTAATTAATTCCACCCTTCGGTTTTGAGATTTGCCCTGGTCCGTATCGTTTGATCCGACTGGCTTTGAATCCCCATTGGAAACAACAGTCAGTCTGTTTTTGTCCACTCCTCTATCTACAAGCATTTGTTTGATAGCGTTGGCTCTTTGCAAACCTAATGATTTGTTGTGATCCTTTGTACCTGCATTGTCTGTATTTCCTTCAATTACTATTTTTTCGGTATTTGATTTTAAAAAAGTTGAAAAACGATCTAAAAATTCGGTTACTTCGTCTGCTTGTAAGATATCAATAGAATTGGTAGGAAAGAAAATGGTCATTTTACCAACTGCTTCGACAACAATTTTATCTTTTGGTCTGACATCCACTCTATAGAAGCTCCCTAATGTATCAGATGCCAATTGTTCTATTTGCTCCGACATCAAATGGACTTTGTCTTTATCCTTTAAATCACCCATTAAGAATTTTTGTACGATCTCTGCCCGTTCTTTTCCCGGGTCGGGGTGATTACCTTTAAAATTTTCTCCGGAAGCATATTGACCGGTGATGTGTAATACATTGTCACCTTTGAGCAAGTTCAAAATACTGTCTTTCCATTGGGGGAAATCATTTGTTTTCAATGGATCGAGGCTGGAATAGCTGAAATAAAGCGGCAGTAATGCTTGGCTTTCATTCGAAGCAGTGTCCTTTTTTCCCACCGAACTTAGGGCTCCTCCCGGGCATTGTTCCTTTATCTGACAGACATAATACCAACTGCTGCCTCCTATCCACAATAACAACAACAATGATAAACCCAGTTTATTCATAATTTAACATTTACTATTAAAAATTAATTATTGCCAGCCGGACGTTAATACCTCGCCGGTATATAGTTAAGATTTAGGGATAAAATTGTTTCAACAAATCTAATAAAATATTTGAAATGTGAACATAAATAATTATCCTCCATTTTTAGCTTATGGAGCTACACTTAATTAGGTATGCAATTAATATGTATTGAAATCATCGTGAGCCAGACAACTTACAGAATTTACAGTATAGGTAATGGGTAATCGGTATCGGTAATTAGTAATGTGTAATCAGTAATGTGTAATGTAATCGGTAATCGGTAATCTCAAACATGAAATTTCAAACAACAAACAACAAACTCCAGAATTAAAAGCTGTATAACTATCACAAAGC
>JAYUWT010000358.1:0-3674 GCA_043753405.1 Saprospiraceae bacterium
CGATGATGCCAGTTTTGCCAGTGGGTGCTATTTCTAATGGTGTGGTAATCTGGCCAAAGACAAAACCTCGTGGCTGTGTGATGTGTTGATGATCATCCAGGTATTGTAGATAGACATCGCCATGATGAATGATTAATTCCATACAACCATCTGGCACTATCCGCTGTCTCTGCATCTGATCGGTAGCTGGTGCATCTAAGGACCAAAAACACTTGACCAAGCCTTGTAGTGCTTCATGCACATCGTAGGTATTATAATTCATTCCAGACAAATGTAAGCAATGGCTAGAAAGGCCTGGGACAACGGAGCATCTCGTACGTATTACAGAGATAATGTAGTATCAAATCCTTGCCTTTCTTCTTTTGAAGACTAAACCAGATTCATCGCCCAAAAGCGTATTTTTAGGAAGAATGCTGTGTCCCAATAGAAAATAGCCATGACAATGGTCTAATAAGAGCTAACTTTTAATTTTATTGATCGCCTCCAAAGCACTATTCACATGTAGTTTTTTATATATATTGCGTATATGAGAACGAACTGTATCAATGGCTATATTTAATTCGTTGCCTACCATTTTGTAGCTGTTCCCTCTTGCAAGAGATTCCAGTATTTCAAGTTCTTTTGGGGTGAGGTCCGTGTTTTGTTCTTTTAGTTTTTTAGTAAAGGGGGATCTTATATTTTCCAGGATTTTTTTTGCCACAGATCCGGTCAATGGGGCTCCACCGCTAATCACTTCATGTATAGCCTGATGAATTTTTTCAATATCGCTTTTTAGGATATACCCATTTGCCCCTGCGCAAAGCGCATTATACACATTGTCATCATCATCAAATACAGTAAGCATGATGACCGGTGTCTGAATAGCCTTGGATCTAATAAGCCTTACCGCTTCTATTCCATTCATGATGGGCATATTTATATCCATTATAATGGCTTCCACTTGAAAAGGTCGGAGGTCTTCAATAATATTGGATGGATTAAAATAGGCTCCAACTAATTTATAGTCTTTGCTGATGCTAAAAATGGCCTTTAGGGTACTTCTTAGAGCGTCATTATCTTCGTACAATATGATTTCTTTAAGATTCATTGTAGTCAAAGGTAATCTGTACATTTTCAAAATGAGATCGCATAATGATGTGAGGTCGATTTTGGGATTGGGCCACGTTTATTCTACAGTGAAAGAATCTGTTACAAATGAAATCGCTAAATAAGATCCTTTATTACTACCATTTATTTGAAGTTGCCCGCCCATATTTTCCACTCTTTCTTTCATTATTCTTAGTCCCGATCCGCTGGTATGATGATTTATTTTACCATTTCCATCATCTACGACACTTAATGTAATGTGGTCTTGATTTTGCTCCCATCCCACGGTCACTTTTTTTGCATTGGAATGTTTGACTATGTTATGCAATGCTTCCCTTAATATCATGAGTATATTTTTACATTTTTCAGATGATAAAGTCAGAGTTACATTTGTTGACAATAATTCTTTCATCTCTAGTTCCAGATTCATGGGTTCCAATAAATTAGCGGCAATCTCAGATATTTTTGCATTCAGAGTTTCAAGACCAATTTTTTCAGACTGTGAGGCCCAAATGATATCTCTTATTTTGGTTTGTACGAGCGTTGTCTGTTGCTTGATTTTAAGTAATAGATCCTGAGCTGAGGTGATATCCAGTGGATTGTTTTTTAAAGATAAGCTACTTAATAATTGAATGCTAGTGAGGGTGCTGCCGACTTCATCATGTAAATCATTGGAAATGGTATGTTTTATACGGAGAGTGGCTGCCACTTTTTCGGCTTCAATAAGTTGAGATTGGGTTGTTTTGAGATGATCAAGAGACTCTTCTAATTCTTTTGTCCTGGCTATTACTTTTAATTCGAGCTTTACATTTTGGTCTGATAACAATTTTTGTTTTTCAATCTCTAACATATTTTTCTTTTCTGAAATATCCTTTTCCTTTAAACTCAATGCTGTCAGAAAGAGTATACCATCAGCCAATAGTCCTATGAAGATAAAATAGCTATTTTCAAACCAGTCATAAAATACTGTTTTTATACCCAATGTATTTAATAGCAGGTATGAACCAAATGAAATAGCCACTGCCAGCGAAGACCAAAATGCATATCGCCTAATTTTATCTCTAAAATAGCCGAAAAAGAGAACACATAAAGACAATATGGTCAAAAAAAGAAACCATTCAAATAACATGATAAATGGTATGGCAGCAATAAATGAATTTTGATAGGCAGGAATAAATATCCCACAATTGAATAGGAAAAGAATACCAGCAAGTCCAGTTAATACCTTATAAAGACTAGAATTGGTCGATTTAAGCTCTAAAAACTCTCTATACAATAATATAAGGAATACAGGAATCAATTGATTAAGCCAAAGGCCTACGAAACCTGGATTAAATTTGCTTGCAGCAACCGGAGTCCACGTAACAAGTTTTTCCCACATCAATAAACTGAGTATAGTAACAAAAAACATTAGAAAACAAAATAAGTATGTGCGATCCCAATTGTAAATAATAGCTTTTATTAAAAATGTAAAAGCCATTAAAAAAGAGAACCCTAAAATAAAAAAATGAACCATTCGCTTATACTCTTCATGATGACCCAGTGGTTTGGGTAAATCGGTGTTGGCTATCGCATTTCGATTTTGGGCTTGAGCATCTTGAATCGAGCTATCCTTAAATTCCACCAATTCTTTTGGAAGGCTTGCCTCAGGCTGTCCTTGCGATAAAATGATGGTCGAAATCAAGCCTATGCAGACTAAAAACTTTCTAAGGAATCGAATTGGATTATATGCCATATGTTCTCCTTACACGAATATAACCAAATTCAATCTGGCACTTGGTCCAGGCTGCTGATTTAAATGGTCATCGCATGATCATGCGATAGATATAGGGCTGAATTATGCTCATATTTGAAGCTTTAATCAAAGTATAAAAAGTAAAAACAATGAACTATTTTATCGAACAATGGAATATAAAAGATGCATGGAAACAATTATCTTCAGAGGCAAGGGTGGTATATATGAATGCCCTCGGACCGGCTATTCAAGAGTTGACTAGCCAAGGTGTAGAGGTCATAACATGGGCAGAAAATGATACCAATACACACGTACGATCTCCTTATGCGTTTTTCGCCATTTGGAAATTTCCAAATGCAGAATCAGTAAGGTCTTTCGAAAAATTAGTAGAGGGGGCCGGATGGTATCAATATTTTGAGCAAGTGAATAGTTGTGGTGAAGCAAAAACACCTGAAAACATCATAAGTCATTTAATCGGAATTTAAAGAACTTTAAAGCAAGCCCATTCAAGCTACATTTCCGGCCATCCATGAACTTTTTAATTTCAGAGATCCAATTTGTATTAAGTTTTGGATGTAGATTGCGATGACCTTTTTATTAAGAGCTAATTACTTTATGGCCAATTCTTTAATGGGGCCCAACACTCTTCATAATACCACAGGTACTCATTGCATTAAACACTGCATATAATTTGCATACTGATTCAGGTAGCGAGGTGAGTGCAGGGGATGGGCGAGATGGGTGATGGAAGTATGCATATTCTATTCGTGCAAGTCTGTCCTTTTGGTGCGAGAGGGTGTAACCACAGCCGAGTTTGTTCTCTATAAAAAGTTGGTTTTAAGGTTTATTGCGA
>JAYUWT010000359.1:0-9628 GCA_043753405.1 Saprospiraceae bacterium
GAATAGTAAAGGACTTGATGTTATAAACCTTGGCATTGGCAGTCCCGACTTACCCCCCCATGATTCTGTTATAAAAGAATTGACCACCCAGAGTAGCAAGCCGGATGTACATGCTTATCCCAGCTATAAAAGCAGTCCTGTACTGAGGCTAGCAATTGCTTCCTGGTATCATAAATGGTATGGAGTGACTTTGGATCCTGACACGGAGATCCTGCCAACGATAGGCTCTAAAGAGTGTATTCTCAATATCTGCATGACTTACCTCAATAAAGGAGACAAAGTATTAATTCCCAATCCCGGATATCCAACCTACCGCAGCGCGGTAAAGCTCGCGGGAGGTGAAGTGGTGGAATATGAGCTGGAACCATCATTGGGATGGGCTCCTGACTTCGCTGAACTCTCAACTATCATATCAAAGACAGCAGTACCAATAAAACTAATGTTTGTGAATTATCCTCATATGCCCACAGGTGCTGTAGCAACCTTAGAGATTTTTGAAAAGCTGGTCCATTTTGCCATAGAACATGACATCCTGATCTGTCATGACAATCCTTACAGTTTTATTTTAAATGATTCACCATCGAGTTTGCTTCAGATCGAAGGTGCCAAGGAAGTAGTGATAGAACTTAATTCCTTATCAAAGTCACACAATATGGCAGGTTGGCGTGTGGGAATGATCTGTGGATCAGCTCAAAGGATAAATGATATCATAAGATTTAAAAGTAATATGGACAGCGGTATATTTCTTCCGATCCAACTTGCAGCAGCCAAAGCCCTCCAATTAGGAAGCGCCTGGTATGAAGAATTAAATACAATATACAGATCAAGACGGGAAAAGATCTATGAGCTTTTAACTTTAATAGGCTGCAACTTTGATGAAAATCAGAGTGGAATGTTTGTTTGGGCTAAATGCCCAGGCATTGATCGGTCAGGTTATATGGTAAGCGATGACCTATTGAACAAGGCTGCTGTATTTATAACGCCGGGAGGAATCTTCGGAAGTGCCGGGGAAGATTATGTGAGGGTGAGCCTTTGTACATCATTGGAAAAAATGGAATTAGCTATCGACAGAATAAAAAGATCACAATCATGACAGTATGTATAATAGGAATCGGATTGATAGGTGGCTCAATGGCCTTATCGCTTAAGCAGCATGGAATAGCTAAGAGAATAATAGCTGTGGATACGAATATAGCGCATGCGGACAGGGCTCTGGAATTGGGAATAGCGGACGACGTTTTTCTCCTGGATGAAGCTATTAAGTCTTCTTCGCTTATTATCCTGGCAATCCCCGTCGACGCAACTGCCATCCTGCTTCCTCGCATTTTGGATCAGGTTACTGATCAGATAGTGATCGATGTCGGATCGACAAAAGCAGGCATCACGGCCTGTGTCAGAGACCATGTGAGCCGAGGCCGATTTGTAGCAACCCACCCGATGTGGGGAACAGAATTCAGTGGTCCGGATGCTGCCTTGTCAGGGGCATTCCATGGCATGGCAGCAGTAATATGCAATGCTAATGAAAGTGATAAGGATGCACTGGATCAGGTCAAAGCAATTTTTACTGAGATCGGTATGCATGTGCTCCATATGGAAGCTGAAGCCCATGACCTGCATGCTGCATATGTAAGTCATATTTCACACATTACCTCATTTGCTTTAGCCAATACAGTACTCGAAAAAGAACAAGAAGAAGATACCATCTTTCAGATGGCGAGCGGGGGATTTGAAAGTACTGTGAGATTGGCCAAGAGTAATCCTGCAATGTGGGTCCCGATTTTCATGCAAAACAAGGAAAATGTACTTGACGTACTTAATGAACATATTTTTCAATTAAAGAAATTTAAAAGCTGTCTGGAAAAAGAAAACTTTGACTATTTGAATCAACTGATCGAAAATGCAAACAGGATCGGAAAAATATTGCCATAAATCAGACACTAGATACTAGATTCTAGATACTAGATTCTAGATTCTAGACATCTGACTTTTGACTTCTGACCTCTAATTTCTAACTTCTAACTTAAATAATATGCAAGAATCAATAAAAACACAAACTTCAATACTATCAGTTTTGAAGAAAAAACCATTGGTTATCTCAGGACCATGCAGTGCAGAAACTGAAGAACAGGTAGTAGAAACTGCCAAAAGGCTGGCTGCCACAGGCAGGGTAGATATATTAAGGGCAGGGATCTGGAAGCCCCGCACCAGGCCCGGAAGTTTCGAGGGAGTCGGAACCAAAGGATTACCATGGTTGCAACGGGCTAAAAAAGAAACCGGATTGCCGGTAACAGTGGAAGTTGCTACGGGTAAACAAGTGACCGATGCCCTGCATTTCGATGTGGATGTATTGTGGATAGGTGCACGTAGCACTGTTAATCCTTTCAGCATCCAGGAAATAGCTGATGCTCTTAAAGGTGTTGATGTTCCTGTGCTCATCAAAAATCCCATCAATCCTGACCTTGAATTATGGACAGGTGCCGTAGAAAGAATAGCCAAGGCAGGAATAAAAAATATTGGCCTCATACATCGCGGATTTTCTTCTTATGGTAATTCTGAATTTAGAAATGCACCGATGTGGCATCTTGCTATCGAAATGAAAAGACGTAACCCGGATCTCCTATTCATCAATGATCCATCACATATATGTGGGAGAAGGGATATTTTGCTTGAGGTGGCTCAAAAAGCCATCGATCTGGATTATGATGGCCTGATGATAGAAAGCCACATCGACCCTGACAATGCCTGGAGTGACGCCAAACAACAGATAACTCCCGAACGGCTGGCTGAAATGTTAGGTGAAATAATCTGGCGCAAAGAATACCTGGATAGTGTAGATTATCATGATGCATTGGAAAAGATGCGGCAGCAGATCAATCACCTCGATGATGAGTTAATGCAGATCCTTGGACAAAGAATGAAAATAGCGGATACCATTGGTGCTTTCAAAAAAGATAATAATATAACGATCCTTCAGACCAACAGATGGAATGAGATCCTGAATACAGCATTCTCCAAAGGTGAACCTTTAGGCTTAAGTCAGGAATTTATAATCAAATACTTTGATGCGGTCCACATGGAAAGTATCAACCATCAGAATAAAATAATGAACTCTTAAGCTTTGGTAATTAAATTATAACTTATCAAAAGTTTATAGTTTGGAGTATGAACAGTGCATCGTAAAATCGTTTTTTACTTTAAAAGGTTATGCCCAATGCTACATTGGAGGCAACGTTGATGATCGCAATAATTATTTTTTAATTCGAGTAATGCCTGGGAATCCTGCGCATTTTCGCAGGATATATTTAACTCTTGCCAGTTTTTTATAATGCCATTTTGTTCGGCAGGAATAGAAGTCAAAAGATCAAGTGCCTTCTCCTGGAGATCCATCAGATGCTGAGCATGACCATACATAAATAATACAGGCACTATAGCATTGATTATAATAAGGTCCTTCGTTCCTTTTCCAAGATTTTTTGACCTGGGTACAGATGGTACACCAAGGATAAAGTGATCATTCCAATAAGGATGCAAAGATTCTATATCTAGTAATTTTTGAACCGATCCATAAGAAATATTTTCCAGGATAGTGGCAAAGAAATGATCCTTTTGCCTTAAGAGACTTACGATCTGTGCAAGTCTGATATCAGGAAAATTGTGAGGGTGCATCTTTGAATACCTCCATATGACAGGATTGAGTGGGGTCAGATCATATTTTCTTTTCAGGAAGTGAAATGCATTTCTTAGTTCAGTAGGATATGCTTCTTCAAATTCTTTATCCAGCAATCCTGCCATACCAAAAACCAGGGCATTGGAAACAATTTCATCGTGTTTATTCTTCTGAAATATTTTATGATCTATGCGTTCAGCCAGTGTGATGAAAGCATCTTTGTTGACATTGGTACCCATAGCTTTGAACAACTGGCGGTACATGATCTCTTCCCAATTTGCTGTCGTAGCTGTAATATTATCATTTACCCAATCCACTTTGGATTGCAATCTCTCAATATTGAGCCGTTCTTTCCAGATGGTCCAAATGGGAGAAGCAACTTTTGATGGCCCCAGATTTTCGCATGGGATCCATCCGGGTTGTTGTAAAAGGTTAAATCTGAATGCAATGGAAGGGTCGATTAGATCACCTATTTCTAAAGTAATTAATTGATGTCCTTGTTGATTAAATACCTCTCTGTCGTGTTTGCCTACCACATGCAGGACGACACTATTATAGGCCGGATCACACTGATGCTGATGAAGAACCCAATCAGACGATTTCAGATGCATCTCGATATGTCCTGCAAATACAGTTCCCTCCAAGCGAATCTTCCCATGTAGAAAGTCAGGGCCGCTATTGGTATTATATCTGCCAAAGTCGATGATCTCTAACCTTCTGCAGTCAGATAGCTTTAATTGAAGGCGTTCGAATTGTTTTGTTCGCCAGATGTAATGTAAAAAATACTCGGATGTAATGTCAGGAATGCGGGTCGTCAACATGATTTGAAGATTTAGGTGTTTGAACTATTGGGTAATTACATTGTAAAAATAAATAAATTTTACTTAAAATAAAAATTTAGTCGCCATTTTTCTTCACCCGTTCTTTTTTAGAATCGTCTATCTTTAATCTTTTAATCAACGAATGAAAAAAGAATTTTCTGTCAATCTTGCCCTCCTACTAGGACTTAATCTCCTGGTGAAACCTTTGTATATCTTCGGCATTGATGTACAAGTACAGAATACAATCGGACCGGCGCAATACGGCCTATTCTTCAGCATATTTAATTATACATTAATCTTTCAGATACTCGTGGAATTCGGTATCACTAATCTCGTGAAGAGGGACATTTCTGCAACCAAAGAATTGGCTTCTAAATATTTCTCTAACCTGATAGGATTAAAGATCATCCTGGTAGTGATCTATGTGGCAATCTCACTTCTAGTAGGTTATTTCGTCGGATATGATCCGGACACTTTTAAGGTGCTTTGCGCAGTCCTTTGTATCCAGATAATTTTGACATTTATATCATTTATAAGAGCGTTATTAGCAGGAATTGGTGCTTACAGGCTGGACAGTATTTTATCTGTGTTGGACAAAGTGATAATGATAGTATTGTTAGGGATCTTTCTCTACACCCCTTATACAGTTGAAGTTTCACTAAAAATATTTTTGTCAATTTATATTTTTAGTGTATTGATCACATTGTTAATAGCCCTTATTATTCTAGCAAGGCGAATCCCGTTGAGAGCCATTTCCATCAAAAGAAATTACATTGTTACTTTTATACAACGTGCTATGCCTTATGCCCTGATCACATTTTTGATGGGTATCTATGGAAGGATCGATGCGGTATTTCTGGAACGGTTGTTGCCCGATGGCAAATATCAGGCAGGTATTTATGCTGCCGGTTTCAGATTATTGGATGCTTATATGATGTTTGCTTTGTTGTTTGCAAATCTGCTTCTGCCTATGCTCTCTGCTTATCTTAAAGACCGGACCATGATGATGCATTTGTTATATTATGTATTGGGCCTTCTGATGACAGCTTCAATCATTGGAGGAATGGGAGGATATTTCTATAGCTTGGAAATAGGAAATGCCTTATACCATTTCAATAATGAAATATGGGGTATGACCCTGGGATTATTAATGTTAAGCATGATACCGATCGGTATTAGTATCATTATGGGAGTTTCTATCATGTCGTTGGGAAAATTACGCAAACAAAACTTGCTTTTTTTTGTCGGCGTGGTCTTTAGTATTGTCCTTAATATCATCCTTATTCCGCTTTACAAATCTTCAGGCGCTGCCATGGCTGCATTGATCGTCAATGTATTTATCGCAGCCGGCCAACTTATCATATTCTATAATGAAGCAAAAGTTGAGATCAATACTGGTTTCTATCTCCGATTATCTGGTTTATTACTAGCTTCCGGAGTGATATTTTACGGTCTGCGTCATTTACATATTCAGCTGCATTGGGTCCTGGAGGCAGGGGCCGGTGTAATCGTTTTAATTTTAATTGCTTTTGGAATCGGTTTATTACCCCGGGATAAAAAAATGTTCATGAAGTTAGTAAGCAGGAAGGTATAACAACGTCTGAGAGCATTTACTAAAATGTCTTTTTCATTATTAATATAAACAATGAAAGATTAAAATATTTCGGTGTTAATCAGTCAACCGGTCAATTTTTTTAAACACCACATTTTCGGAATCCAAATTATTTATCATCATTAAGGAATCAATGTCCTCTACCTCTTCCAGGACGCCATCCTGTGCAATGATGAAGGTCGTATAATCCAGAGAGCGCATCAGTTTTACAGCTTTCTGATGAGCTTCATTACTGCGGCTTTCAGCAAGATATTCCATGACAAAATATGGGTTGTGATACGTAAAATATTGTGTTGCCCCCCGGATCACTTTATATTCGGCTCCTTCTACATCTATTTTAATGATATGCGGATGGATATCGTATTGCTTTATGATGTCTTCTATGGTCAATGCCCGCACCCGGACTTCTGTTGGTTTATATTCTTTAAACCATGGTTCATTTTCGAATTGGGTGATTTCCATTGTATTATATTCTGAATAAAGATTAGGAAATTCATAAAATGTTAAATTGCCCATTTTGTCTGACACAGCTTCGTGGAGTGCTGAAAACCTATTTGCTGACGCATTGCTTTGCAAAATTGAAAAATTTTTACTTGCTGCTTCAAAAGCAACGACCTTGCCACCCGGCCCCACAATTGTCGAAGCTAACATGGAAAAATAGCCAAAATGTGCTCCTACATCCAAAAAATGATCATTTCTATTTAAGTAATGCAATAAAAACCTGGCAAGTCTGAGCTCGGAATCATGAGTTTTTCCTCCGGTAAGATAGATGTCTGTAGCAGCGGGTAAGGCGATGTTCATTTCAGAGCCAAAGAACAACTTTGCTTTTTTATTCACTTCCTTCCTGCTGCCCGGATAAATAAATCTGCGATAGAATATGGCAAAGAGATATTTAAAAGGATCGTGTATTAGTCTTGACCATTTGGAACTAACTGCAAGGCGCTCTACTTTAAGAAGTTGAGATAGCAGGTTTTGATTGTGTTGATCCAAAGAATTGGTTTTTATAGTACAAAGGTATTCAAATAATAAACTCATCGTTGTAGGGGTGTAAATAATTTAAAGGATCATGGACTAGTTTCTATTTTAATTATAATTGAAACCCTCAATGCAAGTTCAATAAATAAAGAAAGGAGGCCTCTTTTACGAAGCCTCCTTTAGCTAATATAATCAGTTTGGGATTCTAATAGATCCTATATTAATTTACATTTTGATCATCTTAACAGACTGATTCACCTGCTCTGCCTGAATACGTACGATATATAATCCCGCAGGCAGATTACCAGCTCCTCCGATCGGAATTACATTTACTCCTATCACTGAAGTAATATTATTTCTCAATACTTGTTTGCCATTGGCATCCATTACAGTAATAGTTGTATTTATGTTATTACCTGCATTGAATTGAACGACAAACTCATCAGTAAATGGATTCGGATAGGCTGTGTAGTCAGATATCGCATTGTGCAACTCCTCCGGTAAATTAGATCCTCCTGCTATTGTAACAGTATAGTCCTCCACTTCACCATAGCTGAATGTTTCGCAAGATGTAGAATACGCGTTATATTTCATTTGGACGCGCATTCTTGTTGCTCCGTTCTTTGCAGTCGTTGGTGCAGTAAAAGTTCTATTAATATTTCCTTTACTTTTAGAGTTGAAATAAGTTACTTTTTCCCCTACATCCGTAAAGTCACCATCTATGTTGTAATCAATCCAAACTGTCCAGTATTCTAAGTGAGTTCCGTTCATACCGGCACTCAATGTGATGGTACTGGATACTCCTGCATTGATATTCGTATTCAAAGCCGTAAAGTTGCCATATCCTGCATTAGATCCTGTTATATTATTGATAGTACCCAATTTGACAAGGTCTATCCATTCATATGTACTATTAGTCCCTTTGGATGCACAATAAGAAGCTGCGCCGGTTGTTGTAAATGTAATATTGGAAGAATAGTTGCTTGAACTGCCTGCACAATTGGTACGGACATTGAAGTCGTAAGATGTATTTGCTGTCAACCCGGTAAAGTTTACCACAGTGCCGGTCGTATTGTATATAGTCCATGTTACACTTGAAGTTAATTTATACCTTAGATCATAAGATACCGCTCCGCTAACTGCAGTCCATGAGACTGTAGCAGTAGTAGTTGCAATATTGGAGCCGACAAGACCGGTCGGCACATTGCATGATGTTCCTCCACCTGTAGTAAATGTCACTGAAGCTGAAAAAGCAGAATTACTGCTGGCACAGATTGTTCTTACCTGGACCTCATAGATAGTGCCTGCTGTTAATCCTGTGATGTTGGTGCTCGTAGTAGTTTGTTGGGGAAGTACTGTCCATGATCCTGCACCAACTACTCTGTATTGCGGTTCATATGCTGTAGCACCTGATACAGATGCCCATGTAGCTGTTGATGAAGTATTTGTTATATTGGAAATTGCGAGTCCGGTCGGTACCGTACATGATCCTCCTGTAGCACAAGTACCGAGGCAAGCTGCAGCAGTTACTTTACTTCTGATCAAATTGCCGGGTTGTAATCCAAAGCCGTTATTGAAATTTATTCCAACACTGGTTAAGTGGCAGTAACTCATGATAGTCCCACCATTGGTCGGCGCAGGACCAGGAGCACAACCTCCTTCCGTTGTGTAACAATTGTCAAGCGCTCCACCTGTCCATGAGCAACTTTGAGTATGTGGCGAGCCAAGATTGTGACCCATCTCATGTGTCATCACTTCTACAGTCCATGAATATGTTGGTACATTGGAATATGTCGCCTGGATATTGCTATATGCATATTCATATGAAGTACACAAAGCATTGACCCATGCCACACCACCTATGTTATTACCTCCAAGGGCAGCCAGGTGTGCAAGGTCACCATTGAAAGTTGGACGTGCCGTTCTGAATTGTGTCAATGCAGTGCTGCTACTTGTGGTACTATATGAATCCTGTGAAGTCCAGACCAAAGTGGTAGATATCTGTGTTAATATATTTTCATTGGCATAAAGTGTCGCCACATTATTATATACTGCAGAGATCCAGTTGTTGACATTTGTTACAGAACCTTTATTCAGATACAATTTATAATCACATTCTATATAAACCTTTACACATTTTTCATCCCTGGTTTCGATATAATCGTCCAAATGTTTTTGTACTTCTTCAGCATAATTTGCTGGTTCTTCTGCACTGCAGAAGTTTGGATTTTGGATCAAAAGATCCCTGTCTGAATAGATAAGGTATCTTTCTGAACTTTCTTCTTTATTGAATGATACATTACCTCTGTCATCTGAAGAGGCCATACCGATCATTTCATCATTAAAGAAACTAAGCGCTACAACAGACTGCATATCACCCTGGATCACTCCACGGTAATAAACACCTTTCGTATAAGACACCGGCTGATCACCGGATTCATTTGTATATGTTTGAAAGTCATCTGATAAAACATCGACTCTGATCAGGTCCATTATAATATTTTCTTCAAAATAAGGGATACTTAATTGAATAGCTTCCGGTTTTTCTTTAAC
>JAYUWT010000360.1:0-3646 GCA_043753405.1 Saprospiraceae bacterium
TCAAGGCTCTATAAATTTTTTAACGCTCATTCTTTCCGAAAATGCTCAAAAAATTACGCTCGAAATTTAAGGCTCCTTGCATCCGCTGGAAATCTCTTCACTATTTTTTGGCATTTTCTACATTCATTCACTAAAATTTATAAGGCCGCCCCTGCACAGATGAAACATTATCGTAATACTAAAATTCAATTTAAGTCGTATTGATTATCAGAGATTAACATTTAGTTATATAAGAGAATTCTGATTCAAAATACATTCTTATCTTTGAATCTTATCGAAGTGAATTTATGGACCTGCATGACTACCGACAACAATATGAACAGGCAATCCTGGCAAGGGAAGAACTGGATGCTGATCCTTTCAGGCAATTTACTTTGATGTTTTCGAAAGCACAGGACAAAGGTATTGCTGAACCAAATGCTATGACACTAGCCACTTATGATGAGGTCCATGGTGTAACAGCGCGTGTAGTCCTGCTCAAAGAATTGGATCATGAAGGATTTGTTTTTTTTACAAACTACAATTCTTTGAAAGGTAAACAATTGAATTATTTTCCGGAAGCGGCCCTGATGTTTTGGTGGCAAAGTTTGGAATGTCAAATACGGATCAAAGGAGATGTCCATAAAATAGAAGATGAAAGATCGAACAGGTATTTCGATTCAAGGCCCCGGGATAGCCGGGCTGCGTCCATAGTTTCTAAACAAAGTGAAAACATCATTGATTATAAAGCTCTTCTATTGGAATTTGAAAAATTAAGACAATCTGAGGAAAGTCAATTGCAAAGGCCAGCTCATTGGGGCGGATATTGTCTTGTACCTTCAGAATTTGAGTTTTGGCAGGGCCGGCCCAACAGGATGCATGACAGATTCAGATATACCAAAAAAGATACATCCTGGCAAATAGATCAACTTTTCCCTTAATGACTAAATGATGAAACTAAAATACAGCCATTGAGGATCAATATTCTGACATCCAGATTTCCTTATCCCATAGAGAAGGGTGATAAATTGCGTATTTATCATCAGATAAAATTATTATCCCGTCATCATGAATTGTTTTTATTCAGTATTGATAGTGGCCGCATTTCAGAAAATGACAGGGCTGAACTGGCAAAATATTGTGCCGGAATAAAGGTATATCAATTATCACATATTAAGCGATTCTGGACAGTTGTATCCGGACTTTTGAATGGGCTGCCGGTACATGTAGGTTATTTTTATGATAATGGATTGAAACATACGATAACACAGGATATGAAGTCCACAGGAGCCGATATTACTTTATGTCAACTCATAAGGGTGACTCCTTATTTGTCGGAGTGGCAGGGCAGAATATGGGTTGATTTTATGGATTCTTTTTCAGGAAATCTCTTAAGACGAACCAAAATGGCCTCTTGGTGGGAAAAGTTCTGGCTCAGGGGAGAAATAACTAAGATCCGATCCATAGAATCAAAGGCCCTAAAACTTGGAAATGCATTTTCAATTATCTCAGAGCAGGATCGATCGGAAATAGATCCTGACCAGCATCATAAAATGACCATTTTGCCCAATGGTGTAGATATTAAATATTTCTATCCATGTGATTTCAGGGAAGCTCAATTTGATATTTGTTTCACCGGAAATCTGGGATATGAGCCAAATATTAAAGCAGCTAATTATTTGATTAAGGAGATCGGACCCAGATTGGAAGAGGATTATACGATCAGGATCGCCGGAGCGAGGCCCCATCGATCGCTGTTAAAACTTTCAGATTCAAAGTTCCATATCAGTGGGTGGGTTGAAGACATCAGAGAGGTTTATTGGTCAGGTAGAATCTTTGTTGCTCCATTATTTACCGGAAGCGGCCAGCAGAACAAGATACTGGAAGCTATGGCTTGCGGAATACCTGTGATCACTACTTCACTAGTCAACAATGCCATTGGGGCAGAACCGGGCAAAGAAATACTGATCGCTGATGATCTGCGGTCTTTTCTTATCCAGATCGACAGCTTAAAAGATGATGAAGATCTTCTAGAAGCCCTGAGCGAAAATGCCCGTCTATTTGTAGTACAAAACTATAACTGGGATAAGATCGGTGATCTCATGGAAGATTTTCTTAAAAGTATGTAACGTAAATAAATTTCTAAAACTGCCTAGTGAATTTTTTTGAGATAAATTTTAGCACAGGATTTTTTTTTGTCATTACCGATTACCGATTACCGATTCTTTAAAACAGTTAACTTTTATTACATTTGGGCTCAATTCAGAAGAAAATGTTAGATAAAATAACTGATGCCATAGAAGCCATCAAAAACGGCGAACTCATCATCGTCGTTGATGATGAAAACCGGGAAAATGAAGGTGATTTTATTTGTGCAGCTGAACTTGTAACTCCGGATAAGATCAATTTCATGGCAACAATAGGCAGGGGCCTGATCTGTGCACCTCTGGAGGAGGATCGGGTAGAGGCACTGGGTCTGGAAATGATGGTCAACCGGAATACAGCGATGCATGAAACTGCTTTTACTGTTTCTATAGACTTAAAAGGAAACGGTTGCACGACGGGTATCAGTGCTTATGACAGAGCTACCGGGATTAAGGCGCTTACTGACCCCAAGATAACAAAAGATGATTATGCAAAACCCGGCCACATATTTCCTCTCAAAGCCAAGGAGGGTGGAGTGTTGCGCAGGACAGGTCATACAGAAGCTGCAATAGATCTTGCAAAGATGGCAGGATTGTACCCTGCAGGTGTTTTAGTTGAGATCCTGAATACTGATGGTTCCATGGCAAGATTGCCTCAACTTTTAGATATCGCAAGGGAACATAAACTTAAGATCATTTCTATTGATGATCTCGTAGCACATAGATTACAAACAGAACAACTGATCAGAAAAGAATTTGAAGGACCTATAGATTCGCCCTTTGGTGAGTTAAAGGTGCATATTTATAAACAGATCACGAGTGATGATATCCATGTAGCCTTACAATGGGGCACATGGTCTGAAGGCCAAGAAGTACCGGTACGGGTTTTCTCTGAAAATAATGCTCATGAACTTGCAGCATTTCTATTTTCCGGTTGGAATCAGCAATTAGGCAAGGTTATGGAGTATTTCAAAAATGAAGGGAAAGGACTTGCATTATTTATGCGACAGTCTGAAAGTGCTCCGGACCTGGTCGATTCCATAATCAATATATCAAAAGGCATCGTAAATGAATTTCGTGATGAACAACGTGACCTTGGGATCGGAGCTCAGATCATCCGTGATATGGGAATTGTTAAAATGAACCTTATCACTTCCTCCAATAAACGCCGTGTGGGAATCCTTGGCTACGGAATAGAGATCACACGCACAACCGCAATCGATCATCTGTGAATTAATTGAGAGTTGAGAGTTGAAATTTGAAAGTACAAGCGATGAAACAGGATCTCGGGTTAAAATTCATTGAAAATCTTACAAAGCGCCTTTCTGCTTACAGCTTACATCTTACAGCTTACTGCTTACTGCTTACAGCTTACAGCTAGTTGAAAGTAGAGAAGGCAGAGTTGAAGACAAGTGCAAAGATATAATTTAAAAAACCCTCAGTGCTACTCCCTCCTTCCTCCAAAAACAAAAAGCGGACGATCCGGTGCTCCCGGTTCATCCGCCTTATTCTTTTAAATAAGA
>JAYUWT010000361.1:0-3642 GCA_043753405.1 Saprospiraceae bacterium
CACCTTGGAAGGAGAGCCATTTGAAGAGGTTGGCATTCCACATCGAACTATGTATAAGATACTCTAAAATTCAAGTCATTAACACTTATTAAGGTATACCCATTACCAAGAGTCATTATTGAGAGTTTATTCTCAAAGGGCATCTTTATCTTTATTACGACCGGACCGGTCACTTTTTATTGTGCTTAAAACACATCATTCGTAACCACGAAATGAAGGGATCTGAAAAAACTACACCAGTACTTAAAGAAGAGTTTAACAATGGTAATTTTTCTTCAACGTGTTTATTAAAAGCAGTTATGTTATTATATATAGGGACATGTATTGAATAATCGATCAATAATCCCATTTAAGCAGCCTGATTTTGAAAATGTATTTGAAGCTGAAGCGAAATTTTGAAAAATGAATATGACCTAAGAATGTGAATTATTTTTACCCAATTAATAAGAGGCTGTCTCAAAAAAGACAGCCTCTTTATTTTTTTAAAAACAAGTATCATAAAATTTCGCTCTTTTTATGAACGGGTGCCCACGTTAATAGTCTTTCCTGTTTTTTTAGCTGCTAGTTTGACAGCTTCATAAGCATCAATATAACCTCCTGTAACACTAAGATCACTGAATGGCACCAAAACATCAGATCCGGGACGTTTAACTTTAATATCCAGTTTTTTAGCAGATTTCAGCAATATTTCTTTCGTTTCCTGAGCAGTTAGTGTAGGGAAATAAGAACGGATCATAGCTGCGACTCCTGCTACTACAGGGGAGGCCATACTTGTACCATTAGCATTTTTATATCCCTGGTCAGGGACTGTCGAGTAAATATCTACGCCCGGTGCAAAAATATCGACATTTCCTTTTCCATAATTGGAAAACTCTGCTGTCTGGTTTTCTCCACCATGCCAATCCATAGCCCCTACTTCGATCCAGTTATTTGCTTGCTTCTTGCCAAACAAACTTTTTTTGGTATAAATATCATTAGGGTAATTTTCTGTGGAGTCATTATTTTCTGAAGAGTTACCGGCAGCGTGCACAAGTAAAACATCTTTTTTAACTGCATATTTAACAGCAGCGTCTACATATTTTTTTCCGGGTGAATACCCTTTACCAAAGCTCATATTGATGACTTTAGCTCCATTGTCGACCGCATACCGGATAGCATTTGCTACATCCTTATCTCTTTCATCACCATCAGGAACTGCTCTGACACTCATGATCAAAGCATTGTCGGCTATACCTTTTATACCGACTTTATTATTTCTGTCAGCACCGATTATCCCGGCCACATGAGTGCCATGGAATGCATCGGGCCCCTCCACGTCATTGTTTCCATAATATCGTTCGCTATAATCAGCGTAATTATCTTTAACTATATCTTGCCTGGTATCAAAAGTTGGATTATATGCAAATTCTATTTGATCCTTAAAGTGTTTCACGCCATCCGCCAATTCTTTATCTACAAACATCATAATTGAGTCCATATCGGTAGAGGGAGACTGACCGGAGCTCAGTATCTGTGTCATGATCATTTTGCCCATGGCCAATTGTTGATCTTCACCTTCTTCAATAGCACTGACATTTTCTAAAGTTGCCGGCTTCCTTCCAAGGGCATTTTGAATAGCTTTTAAAGGGCCGGAGATCATACTTTTTGTTGTCTCTATCTGATTGAGATTAGCTTCAGCAGAAGCTACTTTTTTATCAATATCGGCTTTTAATTTCAAATACGTTGCGTAATCTTTTTTATCTTTTTTACTTATTTTACTTGAATCCGCATTCTTAAATTTTGGTAATAAAGTCACATAAACCCTGGTGGCTTCATAGGAATCCACATCCACATTCCTTCCATCCTTACCTCCTATAAAATTCCAACCATGGATGTCGTCAATATATCCATTTTTATCATCGTCTTTGCCATTCCCCGGTATTTCACCTTTATTGGTCCACATTCTACCAGCCAGATCCTCATGATCGGCTTCAACACCGCTGTCTATGACTCCTACTATAACGGGAACACTTGGTATGCCGTTCAATAGTTCTCTATAGGTCTTGTCCACACTTGCTCCCCGGACCTTACTTTCGGAGTAATCTGTGGTAAACCAATTTTCAGGAGCTGTATCCTGAGCAACAATGCCCGAAGTAAAAAACATACTTCCTAATAATATGGATAATAAAAAGGATTTATTCATCTGATAATTTTTATTTGTAAAATTGAATAAGTAAAATGTTAGATCATATTATTAAGTTCTTATATAATTCCTTTTCTGTACTAAAATTATATTAAACTTAATTTCAATAACGTTGTAATAACGACAAAAGTAATATTCTCTTGTAGTTTAATAATATTTTTTCTTCGAATCACACTTTTTATCTGATTAATTATATTTAAAAAGGCAATTGGATACAATTCATTACTTTTGTTGTGCATCCATCCCATCGTGTTTTTCTTTATTACTAAATTTTTTTATTTTGAAGAGATTTAAAATTTTTATATCAATTTTATTTTTTCTGCCCAATTTGTCTTCAGCACAGTTTTTAGAATTTGGCTTGGGCGTGGGTGGATCTATATACTATGGCGATCTGAGCCCTGATAAAGCTCTTGACAATTTTAAGCTCGTCAGGCCTGCTATAGGGATTTTCGCTGCTCATCATTTTAACGACAGAATTGCGCTTCAACTTGGCGTCAATAATTTTACACTTACCGGTGATGATAAGATCAATACCAGGGCTGCTCTCATCAACAGAAACCTTTCTTTTCGTTCCAATGTGTGGGAAATTTCTGTGAAAGGAGAATATTACATATTGAGTTTTGATCCTGAGAGGAACGATTTTCCGTTGAGTATTTTTGTGAGTAGTGGTGCAACTGTTTTTTTTCATAACCCCAAGGCTTATTTAGCCGGTCAATATTATGCATTACAGCCATTAAGTACTGAAGGTCAGGGCTTGCCATCTTTCCAGGATAGGAAACCTTATAAATTAACGCAATTAGCCATACCGGCTATTCTCGGATTAAAATATAATCTGGGGCCAATGTTAAGTTTATTTATTGAATTTGGACCCCGGTTTACATTTACAGATTACCTCGATGATGTGAGCAATACTTATGCCATTGGAGACGAATTAAGGGATGAACGAGGGGATATTGCAGTACTCTTATCTGACCGAAGACTGGCTCCTGACGGTGAAGTAAAGGTTTACCCTGACCGTGCTCAGAGAGGTAATGTAAAAAGTAAGGACATGTACTACGTAGGCCTGGTGGGGATCTCCATCACTTTGGATGATGTTATTGGCAACCTGTTGGGTGATAAAGTGCAATGTCCTAAATTTTAAAACACCTTAAATTATTTATTAGCATCTTCAAATCTAAATTACATTTTCGTGTCAAAAGCCATAGAAGTACTAAAAGAATATTGGCATTATAATGAATTTAGACCACTGCAGGAAGATATCATCGATCACGTATATTCAGGCCGTGATGCTTTCGTACTAATGCCTACAGGAGGAGGAAAATCCTTATGTTTTCAAGTACCTGCTCTGATGATCGACGGTATAACGATCGTGATCAGTCCACTCATATCTTTAATAAAAGATCAGGTAAGCCGCTTGAAAAAATTGCACATTCCGGGTGAAGGAATATACAGCGGAATGC
>JAYUWT010000362.1:0-3641 GCA_043753405.1 Saprospiraceae bacterium
CTTCTCTCCGAAGACTCGCCCTGATTGCTTTACATTTTCGTACATTTATTAACCTTTCTGCTTAACCCAAAAATACATGAAAGCAAAATCCATAAAAGGAAATTCACCCGAAGAAATTCTGTCTGCTTTGATACAATCTATGGCTGATGGCTACAGACCCACCATTGCTATTCTGTTTATATCCATTAAACAAGACAGAAAAGCCGTTTGCGAAATACTACATAAGCAAGGAATAGATATCATCGGGGCTACCTCTTCCGGTGAGTTTATTAATGGGCATCAGAGTGAAGGGGAGATAGTCATTATGCTTTTAGATATTCATAAATCGGATTATAGCATTTTATTCGAAGACATTGGTGAAAGAAGTGTGGAAGAAACTGCCAAGGCAATGGGCAAAAAAGCATTACAGAAATTCACTAAGCCGGCCTTTATACTCTGCAGCACTTTATTATCTGAAGATGGGAAAATAATAGATGGGGAAACCCTGATACGAAGCATAGAAAAAACTGTTGGTCCTGAAGTTAGTTTGTTTGGCGGCATGGCTGGTGATGATATTACACTGACAGGTACATATGTATTTACCCATGAACAGTCTACTGACTATGGCATGGTGGCATTGATACTGAATGAAGATAAAATAAGTTTACATGGTATGGCTATATCCGGATGGAAACCATTTGGCGTATTCAGAACCATTACTAAAAGCAAAGGAAATCTGATTTACACCATTGATGACCAACCCGCCCTTGATATATACCTGCGCTTTTTAGGCGGAGATAAATCTTCGGCCGATGACAAAGTTACTTTTTTTGAATCCGTCGGTGTTCATTACCCCTTCCAGATAGAAAGAGAAGGCCGTGAACCGATGATGTGCGCTTCAATAGGATATAATAACGAAGAAGAGGCATTGATCTGTGAATCAGATGTACTACAGGGTGCCCGATTCAGATTCTCGACACCACCCGATTTTGATATTATTGAAACAGTGATAGGGAAAGCAAATGATTTAAAAAATGAAACCAAAGCAGAAGCAGATGCCCTGTTGATATTTTCATGTGCCGGAAGATTGAGTGCACTTGGACCTATGGCATATGAAGAAAACCAAGGAATATCCAAAGTATGGAATGCCCCAATGGCGGGTTTTTATTCCTATGGTGAATTTGGCAGAGCTACTAACGGTAAACATGAATTTCATTCTACTACCTGCTGCTGGGTGGCATTAAAAGAGATCCTTCGACAGGGCTCAGGATGATCCTTTGACAGTATAGCACCATCGAAACGCTAAAGGATATCCTTCGACAATCCCGATAGTGCTCGACTGAGCTCATGCCGAAGTCTATCGGGACAGGTTAAAAAAACAAAATAAACATGAAAGCAAAATCAATAAAAGGAAAATCACCTGAAGAAATTCAATCTGCATTGCAGCAAAGCATGTCTGATAATTTTAAACCCACCCTGGCTTTTGTATTCTTATCGGGATTAGATGATATCGATGTCGTTTCTTCAATAATGGATGCGTATGGAATTTCCATATTTGGAGCCACCACTTCAGAAAAATTTACCGAAGAGGGAATAGAACCTACAGGTATTGTTGCATTACTCTTGGATATTAAGGTGGCCAATTTTAAACTCGATTTAAAAGACTTTAATTCGGCATCAGTATATGAATCCGCTTGCAAGATGGGGGAGTTGGGCAAAAACAGCTTTGATCATCCTGCTTTTATTATTTCCGCTGCTGATTTTAAAACTCCCGGTGAAGATGTTATCAAAGGCTTATTAGATAAGGCTGGTGCTCACGTAACAATCATCGGAGGAATGGCGGGAGAACCTGTAAATTTTTCCGGTACAGTATTTACAAATCACCATAAAACCACCAGTGGCTTAGTGTCACTGATACTGGACGAGGATAAAATTGATGTAAAGGGAATTGCCGTTTCCGGATGGAAACCCGTAGGAACAGAAAAGAGAATTACTAAAAGTGAAGGGTCGTGGATCTATACCATAGACCATGAACCTGCCATGGATGTGATAAAGAAATTTCTGGGAAAAGAAATTGTGATAAGTGAAAAATCAGAAGGATTAGTACCGCTTAATATAAATTATCCATTGCAGGTTCAACGGGAATCAGGTAAAGCTATGATGCGGCCTACATTACTTTGGAATACAGAAGACCAATCAGTAATGGTTGGCGGACCGATAAAAGAAGGTTCACTGTTTCGTTTTTCGCTCCCGCCGGATTTAGAAGTGATCGATACGGTGATTGAAAGCTCAAGAGAAATAAAAGAAAAAGAATTGCCGGATGCTGATGCACTGATTATATTTTCTTGTATAGGCAGGCTGACATCTTTGGGGCCTATGTTGGCTTCAGAATTAGACGGGTTGGTCGCTTCCTGGAATAAGCCGATGGTTGGTTTTTTCTCCATGGGAGAATTTGGCAAACTGGATGACAGCCAACCTGAATTTCACGGAACCACTGTAAGTTGGGTGGCATTAAAAGAAAAATAATCCTTCCACAAAAAAAAACATGAAAGCAAAATCAATTAAAGGAAAGTCAGCGGATGAAGTTCTATCTGCATTGAATACAAGTATGATTGGGGGATTCGAACCCACTCTTGCTATTTTATTTCTATCTGTAAGCCAAGACAGGAATGCCGTACGTAAAATACTCAATGAGGCGGGCATTAAAATTTTCGGTGTTACTACCAATGGTGAATTTATTGATGAGAACCCTGACAAACAATCTGTTGCTATTCTTTTGCTCGATATCAATCCTGCTTATTTCACTATCCTGTTTTCTGAATATCCGGAAAAAAACTACCGGAAAATTGCAAAAGGATTAGCAGAAAAAGCAAAACAACTTTTTCCACACCCTGCATTCCTGCTTTCAGCCAGCCACCTGGAGACGGATGCTGAACAATTGTTGTTTGGCTTTGAAGATGTGATTGGCAAAGAGGTCAATATTTTCGGTGGCTTGGCTGGGGACGATTATTTGTTTACGGATCAGTATGTTTTTACCAATGACCAAGAAAGCAATCGCGGTATGGTAGTGCTGGTGTTGAATGAAGATAAAATAAAAATAAAAGGCAGGGCCACCTGCGGATGGAAAGCGGTGGGTACTGAAAAAACAGTTACTAAGAGTGAAGGCAACCATGTTTATACCGTGGATAATATTCCCGCTCTGGATATAACAGCTAAATATGGGGGCATCGAAAATGTTGCACCAGATAATGAAAACTTATTAATGGAGCTAGCCACTAGTTTCCCCTTACAATTGCAGCGGGAAACCGGCGAACCTGTCATGCGTCCAGGTCTTAAGATTGATTGGAATGACCACCCTTTTTATTGTAGTGGCACGGTACCGCAAAATGCCAAAGTAAGATTCTCTCTCCCTCCGGATTTTGATGTGATGGAAAAAGTAATTCGCAATACTGAAGAGATGAAGGCCGCAGAGATGCCTGATGCGGATGCATTGGTTGTGTTTAGCTGTGCTGGAAGAATCATTGCATTGGGTCCCATGATGAATATGGAAATCGAAGGAGTAAAAAATGTGTGGAATGTACCGATGGTAGGGATGTTTTCCAATGGAGAACTGGGACGAACTGTCCATGGAAATTTGGAAATGCATAATTTGACCACCTGTT
>JAYUWT010000363.1:0-9555 GCA_043753405.1 Saprospiraceae bacterium
ATCTGCTTTGGCTCAACAAAGGCTTCGATGAATACAATACCATCAAGGTACGGGATGTAATGACAAAAAAATTGGCCACCTTAGAACCTACTGACAAAATAGGATCAGCAGCAGAGTTATTTCTTTTAAATAGGTTTCATGCAGTACCTATCGTAACTGATGGAGATTTGATTGGTATTGTAACCTCCTTCGATATTCTCAAGTATGAATTTAAAAAAGAATATCCAACCCAGTTGATCGATTGACGGGATCTAATCCAATTTTGTAAATTAATGATATTTTCTCAAGTTTCGGTTGCAAATCGAATACTTAATGTTAAGTAATTTATTTTTTATCCTCGACACCATTGGTATAGTGGGTTTGTATAAGTATTTTTTTATCTTCTCCATACACAATGTATTTTCCATCCTGTAAGCCGTTTTTGAAAGAACCGACCCTTTGTAGTTTTCCGGTAGGATAAAAGCCACGGAATATTCCATCAAGTTGTCCATTTTTGTAGCTCATTTCTTCTACTTGAGTGCCTTGTTTGAAAGTAACGCGCTTGCCATGAAGTTGATTATTTAGAAAACTTTCATACATATCAACCCTTCCGGCATTATTCAATAAAAAATGAAGGCCATTCAATTTTCCGGCTTCATAGGTCCAGATTTCTTTGGCCTTTGCATTTGAAGGAAAAAAGCTAGTCCACGTACCAACTTTCTGACCATTTTCCACTACACCCTGTTCTTCCAACAGTCCCTGGGGATTAAGCTTGGTAACCATCTTACGATCAGAACCCGGAATATCCTCTACTATATACTTTTCAAGGTCTATTTTGTCTACTGTATTAGATTGACTGTTTTCCTTCTTGCAGCTAAGGAAGCTGGCTAACAATATACTTAATATAGATATTTTTTGAGAAAAAGACATTTTACACTATTTTGTGCAAAAGTATTAAATGATCGACACATTCCGGATATCACTTTACAGTTATTAATGTCAAATAATTAAATTTATCCAATAAATTGAAGACAGCTTATGCGCAATAATGACATTGTTTATAAAATTAAATTGCTTGGAAATCTCCTGGAATTATATGATGAAAATCCATTTAAGATAAGGGCTCTTCAGAATGGATACAGTACGCTTAAAAAAGTAGCTGACCCAATAGAAGATATGTCGGTGGAAACTCTCGCAGCATTGCCGGGAATAGGTAAGGCAATTGCTGTGACGATCAGGGAGATCGCGGAAACGGGCACTAGCAAAGAATTGAAGCAGCTTGTAGATAAAACGCCCGATGGAATCGTGGAGATGTTCAACATCAAAGGGATAGGTCCAAAAAAAATAGCTCAGTTCTGGCATTCCATGGGATTGCTAAGCGTTGGGGAACTGGTCTATTATTGCAGTGAAAACAGGTTGAAGGATGCTAAAGGCTTTGGAGAAAAAAGTCAGAATGATATCCTTGAAAAAGCACAGCATTATCTGGGATCCAAAGGTAAATGGCTTTATGCCCGGTTGGAACCATTATTGCCGGAATTTGAAGAAGCAATGTCAGAGGCGGGAATTTTTAACTTTAAACTGACCGGTCAGGCATTTCGTAAAACTCAGGTTGTGGATGAGGTCCATTATATAGTAGAAACTGAAGAGTGGCCTGTCGATATTGATTCATTCGAATTAACGGATCAGGATGACGATAAGATGTCAGGAATTTATAAAGATGGTTTAAGGGTCCGGTTATCACTTTGTATGGAAGATGTGGGCAAAGAAGCTTTTATTCTCTCTTTCGATGACAAAGTCCCACTTGATAAATTGTTTAAGATCTCAGATATCCCTGAAGGAATGGTCGACGAAGCGGAAATCTTCAAAAGCATTGGACTGCCATTTATAAGTCCTGAACTTAGATGGGATGATTCTTTGTTCAATATAAACAGTGATGCCCTTGTTAAAGAAGTAGACATCAAAGGGGTTATTCATTGCCACACGACGTATTCTGATGGAATCCATTCAGTCCGGGAGATGTGTGAATATGCAGCATCGGAGGGGTATACATATATAGCTATCACAGATCACAGCCAATCAGCTGTTTATGCTCAGGGACTTATCATAGAAAGAGTGATCCAGCAACATAGGGAGATAGATCTGGTACAAAAAGATTTTCCTGATCTGAAGATCTTCAAAAGTATCGAATCGGATATTCTGAATGACGGATCTTTGGATTATCCTGAAGATGTGCTGGCGGATTTTGATTTTATAATTGGTAGCATCCATTCTGTACTAAATATGGACATCGACCGGGCAACAGAACGACTGGTCAAAGCTATTGAAAATCCTTATTTAAATATTCTTGGACATATGTCAGGCCGTTTATTATTGGCCAGAAAGGGGTATCCTTTACATTATGAAAAAATAATTGACGCCTGCCATGCTAACAATGTTTGTATAGAAATGAATGCTAATCCACAAAGGTTGGACATGGACTATACATGGATAAGAAAGGCCACCGATAAAGGCGTCATGATAAGCATCAATCCGGATGCTCACAGCAAACACGGCATCCATGATATTCGTTATGGTGTGATCGCTGCGAGGGCAGGGGGACTTGAAAAAGTTAATACTCTGAATAGCCTTGAATCTGATCTTTTTATTAAAAAATTAAAGAAAAGTAGTTCGTAAGTGTTGCATTACTTATCTCCGATAGTGTTAACAATAATCAAAACAAGCTCTTTTGAAGAATTAAAGAGGGATATAGCTGTTTAGGTGTGTTATCTTTGCTGATATTTTAAACTAAAAAAATAAAACTATAAAAATGAAGTCATTATTTTCTTTCGCCGCTCTTATATTACTTTTATCATTTACGGCTTGCAAAAGCGAGACTGCCAACTCTTCAGGAGAATCAGCTGAGGCCAAGGTGGATGGTTCAGTTTCTGACAAAGAGGCTACCGGCAATCCCAATGAAGCGATCACGCCTACAGGTCCTACTACTACCATGACTTTAGATAAAATGGATTACAAATTCGAAAAAGTTATGGAAGGTGAGATCGTAGAAACTACTGTCAAGGTGACCAATACAGGCAAAGAACCTCTGGTGATTGTTAGCTGTAAAGGTAGCTGCGGATGTACTACTCCTCAATGCCCGACTTCTCCGATAGCTCCGGGTCAATCTGTGGATGTGCCGGTTAAATTTGATACTCAGGGCAAACCGGGGTCTCAATCAAAAGATGTAACGATCACAGCTAATACAGTTCCCGCTCAGACCAAATTCAGAATACATGGGGAAGTGGAAAGAGCAAAGAAGGATAAAGACGAAAAAGGAAAATAATTTATAATTTAAATTGCATAATTTAATATTAAACAGCCTAAGTGTGGATAACTTCAGGCTGTTTTTATTTCCCGGACCATGTTTCCAACGAATGGTTTTAATACCCAATCAAAAAACACGGGCATAGCTTTTCCCCAGGTATAGGGGTCATGTGTTCCGTTGATAACTTCATGATAGGCAATGTTTTTATCTTTAGTATATCCTTTTTTTTCAAGACTTTTGATAATGTCCAGTGTGTCATCAATGGAATCTATCACTCCATTGCTGTTTCTGTCACATTCTTCATCCAATGTTCCAGCCTGAAACCAAAATCGTTGGTTTTGGTTGATTGGATGTTTATCAATAAATTCGTGTAAGATACGGCAGCCATCGGGGTCAGCCTCAGTAAATGCTTTATATCTCCACCAGAAACTGCCTGAAAAAACACCACTGAAACCAAATATCCCGGGATTATTTAAGGTAATATCCATAGCCGATAAACCCCCAAGAGAAAATCCGCAAAACCCTGTCCGGGCTTTATCCAGGTTCAGGTTAAAATTGGATTTCACATAAGGTATAAACTCCTTTAAGATGAAATCATTGTATTTCTGTGCCTTATTACCCCTGTTTTTATAGTCGTTCTTGTAGACAGTTCCATATTCATTGATACGGTCGCCGGCTTCGATGCCGATGATGACCAATGGAACTTTAGGGTATTTGGCTTCATAATATTGGACAGTTTTTACAATTTTAAGGGCATTAAAATCCTGACCATCATTAAATAAAAGGGTTATCGGGCAATGATTTGAATCGTTGTTTGTAATTAAGATATGGGCTTTGACAATACTTTTTAAATAATTAGAGTTTATAAGAAACGTAGATCCTACCATACCAGAATATCAATAATTATTAAAAGCAATTTTTGCCTTGCAGTTGAAAGTTGTGGATGACCACGCAAGATAAGAATGAACTTTTAATTCTTATCAATTATTTAATCATTATATAACAATTAAACAATAAATGACTTGAAGATCATGATAAGGGCAAGGAATAATATTACACTTCAGGAGTTTATTCAAAAAACAGTCTTCAGAACTTCAAGGCTTTGTATCGAAGTAAAATTATGAATGTGTACTTTAAAATAATCAATAAGATTATTGAGAATGTCATTTTTCAAAGATTTACTGATATGAATTTGTTCAACTTCTTCAATGGGTATCAATTCAAGTTTTTTTAATAACGACATCATTTCCATATCAAAATAAGATCCGTGGATAGGTCTGATTCCTGTTACCATGTTATTTTTAATATCAAAATATTGATCAGGATTTAACGAATTTTGCAAAAGTGAAAATCCTGTCAGTAATTTCAGCTGGACCGTGTACCAAATATGAATAGACCAAACATCATGGCCGGTCTCCAACCTCCGAAGTGTTTCCAGTAATAAAAAATATATATCCTGATGATTCTCGTATTTATTGACAACCTTTTTAGTAAGCTCAGCGATGAACATGCCCATGGATAATTTGCGCATATCACCATACAATTCAATCCAGATCTCATTATTTTTGATCTCTTTTAACTGATATAACTCTGTGTCTTCTTTGTAGTAATAATCAATATCTACAGATGCCATCAATTGAACGGCGGATGGGGAAGTTCGACTTTTATATTTTCTTACACCTTGGATGATAAAAGATTTTAAACCCGAAGCTTCAGTTAAAATATCCAGGATCAATGATGATTCGCCATATTTAAATGTCCTGATTACAATGCCTTTTTCTTTTCTTAACTTACTCATAAATGCGCACAGTCTATAAGAATTAGCGGTGCGTTATTTCCGGCTGTATTCCTGTTGTGTTTTGATTCTGAGCAATTGTCGGTCGATAATCAATCTTGCAAGGCCTAGCGAAGGTAATTCTTCTGAAAGGGGTGACATTGCTTTTTTTATCCTTTCTTCATCCACATCCAGCCTGTAGAGATAGCTGAATAAAAGGTCAGGGCTTTGAGACAACATAATTTCAACTTCATGAGCCATCGACTCCATCGCATCCTGATATTCTGAAGAATCCTTTTCCAATAACACAGGGATCAGGGCATTAGTGAATGCCTGGAATTCTTCATTCATTAAAATTATCCTTTTAGGGTACTTTTTATTTGATTTTGAACAGTCAATTCCTCAATAAACCTTCTGTGATTAGCGAGTCTTGGCACTTTATGCTGACCACCCAATTTATTTCTGGATTTTAACCATTTATGGAAAGTACCTCGTGGAACGTGGAATAGCTTCAAAGGTAGTAGGGCAAGGTCATAAGCTCTTTTCGCATCGTAATCTGAATTTAACTTACGTAAATTATCATCCAGGAGAGAAGCAAATTGTTTCATATCCTTTGGTTCACGATCAAACTCAACGATCCATTCATGACCGCCTTTTTCACTATTGGTCATGTAGATCGGACCTGCAGTGTAGTCGACAATATTTGCATCCAGTGACTGGCAGGTAATTCCAATGGCTTTGTCTGTATTGTCCACCATCACTTCCTCGCCAAATGTATTGATATAATGTTGGGTCCTGCCTTTGATGTTGAATTTATAAGGGCTGGTACTTGTAAATTCAACTACATCTCCTACCTTGTATCGAATGAGGCCATTGTTGGAGGTAATAAGAATGGCATACGGCTTATTGATCTCAATATCCTGTAAAGTCAATCCAACAGGATGCTCTTTTTCCCATTCTTCCACAGGTAAAAACTCAAAGAAAATTCCATTATTCAATAACAGTAACATTCCTTCTTCTGTCAGAGAATCCTGTACTCCGAAAAAACCTTCACTTGCATTATATACTTCCTGATAAACAAATTTTTCAGAGGGGATCAAAGATTTAAATTGATCCATATAAGGATCGAATCCTACGCCGCCATGGAAGTATCCCTGCAGGTTTGGCCATACTTCCAGCATATTTTGTTTGCCTGTGTATTTTAAAATGTCACGGAATATCACTATTAACCATGTTGGAACACCACCAACCATCACAACATCCTGATTGTGAGTAGTTTTTGTGATCCTTTTTATTTTTTCTTCCCAATCGGAAAGTAAAGCTGTTTCAATATCAGGCGTGTAAAAAGACCGGGCTATGCTCGGCATGTTTTTAGCCATGACAGCTGATATATCACCAATGATTGTCCTGGGGTTCTGATCATATAGGGATAAAGAGCCTGTGACTAAAAGGGATTTTTTGTTGAAAATATCTGCATCGGGCCTTTTATTATAAAATAATGCAAGGCTCTCCCACCCACTCTTGATATGATTCTTATACAAGTTGGCGCGTGGAACCGGAATGAACTTACTTTTATCATTGGTCGTGCCTGATGATTTCGAGAAAAATTTCACACTTCCGCCTACCAGTACATCGTTTTCACCCATCATCATCCGTTCAATGAATGGTTTTACCTCTTCATATCCTACAACGGGTAGGGCTTTTTGAAATGATTTAACGTCCCGTACATGTTTTATACCGTGTAACTTGCCATATTTTGTGTTTTTAAAATTAGCAAGAAGTTTAGCAAATACTTTCTCCTGGGTTTCTATAGGGGTCGAGATAGCCTTATACAACGAGTGTTGCACATATTGTAGATAAATGCTGACCGCGCGGTTTAATACTTTAGACATAAGATATCTTTTCCAACCTGCCTCAAATATAATATGTTTTGCGAAAAATGAGTCAATTTAACCTAAGCTTAATCTGTCTTTCAAAAACTTAAGTAATCTGTTAAACAAATATTTAGCCATTAGATTCATTATAATATGATTTTTTTTAATTTATTTTTTATGATGGTGTCAAATTGTAAGTTAATTGGATGGTTGATATCGCCAATATGTATCGCTATTGGATGATTTATATCACCAAATGCTAGCTATTGAATATCGCCCTTTCAGGGCTGGGATTGCTTATAATGGTTAATTTCTTTTTTATTGGTTACTTTCCATAGTTTAACCTGGATACGCTTTTTTACTACCTTCTCACATTCTAACTATCTCACTTTCTCACCTTTTTTAAACTTATGTGAAGTTTTTATCTACCTTTACAGTCCGTAACAACGTTTTAAATGCAAACTAAATATATTTTTGTTACGGGTGGAGTGACATCTTCTCTTGGAAAAGGCATTATATCAGCCTCTCTGGCTAAATTACTCCAGGCAAGAAATCTCCGTGTGACAATCCAAAAATTTGATCCTTACATCAATGTCGATCCGGGCACCCTCAATCCTTATGAACATGGTGAATGTTTTGTAACTGATGATGGTGCAGAGACGGATCTCGATCTGGGCCATTATGAAAGATTCCTTAATATCCGTACCAGTCAGGCCAATAATGTCACGACCGGTAAAATATACCAGACCGTAATAAAGCAGGAAAGGGCAGGAAAGTATTTGGGTAAAACAGTTCAGGTCATTCCGCATATTACAGATGAGATCAAAAGACGTATCCGTTTGCTAGGTGAGACAGGCGATTATGATATCGTAATTACTGAGCTCGGGGGCACTGTGGGTGATATAGAGTCATTGCCATATATCGAATCACTCAGGCAGCTTAAATGGGACCTGGGTGCTCAAAATACACTGGTCATTCACCTGACTTTATTGCCCTATCTCAGTGCTGCTCAAGAGTTAAAAACAAAGCCCACACAACATTCAGTAAAAGAATTGCAAAGTCTTGGTATCCAGCCGGATATATTGGTATTGAGGACCGAGAAACCTATTACTGTCGAGATTAAACAAAAACTTGCATTGTTCTGTAATGTGGAACAAAGTGCTGTTATAGAATCTATTGATGCCGCTTCGATATATGAAGTACCTTTGCTGATGGAAAAAGAAGGGCTGGATACCCTGGTCCTGAAAAAATTTGGTTTTAAAGATGATGTAGTTCCGGATATGGATAAATGGAAACACTTTTTATCCAAATTAGCATATCCGAAGAAAGAAGTAAATATTGCTCTTGTAGGTAAATATATTGAATTGAAAGATGCATATAAGTCTATTTATGAATCGTTTATTCATGCCGGTGCTGATAACGAATGTTATGTCAATGTTGAAGCAATACATTCTGAAGATCTAATAGACGAGTTATCTTGCAAACGGCTATTAAAAAATAAAGACGGCGTACTGGTAGCTCCCGGTTTTGGCTCACGTGGCATAGAAGGTAAATTAAATGCCATTAAATATGTCAGGGAAAATAAAATTCCATTTTTTGGCATCTGCTTAGGTATGCAGTGTGCTGTGGTCGAATTTGCCATTAATGTGGCCGGTATGAAAGGGGCAGCATCCACTGAAGTAGATCCCGGTTGCAAATATCCTGTGATAGCATTGATGGAAGAACAAAAAAATATCAGAAAAAAAGGTGGCACAATGCGTTTGGGTGCGTATGATTGTCTATTAACCAAAGGCACAAAGGCAAAAATTGCATATAAAGCAGATATGATCAATGAAAGGCACAGGCATCGTTGGGAATTGAATAATGAATATAGGTCTAAATTAGAAAAGGCAGGGCTTAAAATATCAGGTGTAAATCCTGAAACAGATCTGGTAGAGATCATCGAATTGGATGACCACCCATGGTTTGTGGGAGTTCAGTTTCATCCGGAATTGAAGAGTACAGTGGAGATACCACATCCATTATTTGTGGAATTTATTAAAAAATCAATAGAATTTCACCAAAGTCAATTATCATGATAATAAGTCAAGATCAATATTTGATATTTGAATCTAATTTCATTCTCTAAATGAAGCAAAAATCATACGATGTTCTTAACAGGGTATCCATTGATACTTTTAAACAACAGGATAAATACCCTGTGGTTGTGGTCCTTGACAATATCAGATCAGGACTTAATATCGGTTCCGCATACAGGACAGGGGATGCATTTGGCATAGAAAGTATCGAATTGTGTGGTATATGTGCTACTCCTCCACATAAGGAGATATCTAAAACAGCCTTAGGGGCAACAAATTCAGTTAATTGGAATTATCATCCAACTACATTTGAATGCCTTTCCCGTCTAAAAAAAAATCAATATAAGATCATAGCTATTGAATCCACCACTAAAGCAGTTTCATTGGAATCTCAAATATTTGAGGTAAGTCAACCCATCGCCCTGGTTTTCGGCAATGAAGTTATGGGGATTTCTGCTGAAACATTAGCATTATGCGATGCGGCCATTGAAATTCCTCAGGTTGGGACTAAACATTCATTTAATATTTCTGTAAGTTTGGGCATCGTTT
>JAYUWT010000364.1:0-9518 GCA_043753405.1 Saprospiraceae bacterium
GAGGTATAGATAGTTGTTAGTTGTTAATTGTTAATTATTATTTTTTGACGGTAGTAAGGGTAGGCCAATAAACTGTTGGCCTGAAACAACTTTGTGGAGCATTCTGACCTCTGAATTCTTACATCTGACCACTGATTTTAGTTGTTAGTTATGTCTTGTTATTAGTTATTACACTCGATTCGAAATGACCGGCGGGATCGAATTTCCTCGCAAAGATATGGAATTAAGGTAATTGAAATCTGCGGAATCTGCGTTCAAGAATATTTTGGAACGCCGATCACGCGGATATTTTAGAATAGAATGATTTGTGCCATTTGTGGCATCAATTTTATTTTGATGCTTTGAATCAAAATAATAAAAGGAGCTGCCCCAAATTGCAAAAAGATTTACAATTGAGATTTGAAAAAACAAAGATCTGCGTTCTATAAAAATAGAGCGCTGATTATTTTAATTATCTTGGTGCCTGTTCAAATATACTCAATGAGATTTATAAAAATTATTAGTGCTTTCCTTATTCTATTTATTCTTCTGAATAAATTACCCGGACAGACTGCAAAACGCATCTCAATACCACCAGCCCTTGACTCATTTTACACCCAGATCAATAAAGCAGAATTATATATAACTGATAAAAATTTACAGGCAGCTATTTTAAGTTACAGAAAAGCGGCAGAGTTTCGCTCCCTGGACTATACAGACAGATTGAACCTGATCCAATGTTATATTAAATCAAATAAAATTCCCGAAGCTGTCGGCGTAATTATACAAATGGCAGAAGACCAATACCAATTGGTATTCTTAAATGATAAGAAGTATATCGATTTGATCAATGATGAAAACTGGATCTACTATGTGGAAAACAATTACCAAAAACCTCCCCACTTTCCTTTGCGGGATCAGATAATAGAGATGAACAACTCTTTTAGACTTGTCTTACAAGTAGGTTCAGATTCAGCTGAAATTATAAAAAAGGAATGGGAGATTAAAATAAAAAACATGCTCCTTACAGACGGTTATCCCTCTGAACAGGTACTTGGCTATGGAGGTTCTTCTTATCATCCGTCTTTATACAATCCTATTTTTTACAATGTACTATTCAGCGCTTTTACTATGCCTGATTTTAATGCAGACTCAATTTTAACTGATCAATTTACAAAAGGAAAATTGTCGCGTGAGCTTTTTATAGCCCTGAACGCTAGTTTAGGAAATAAAGATTGTGGTTGTGAACCATATCGTGATGCGATATATTTACAGTATCTGGACAAACTTTATTCCTGTACTAAACAGCGAGAGGATATAGTTAATAAGAGGAGAAAAGAACTGGTGCTACCCACAATATCGGAAGGAAAAAAACTCATCGAATTTCAGATCATCATCGATCCGGATTTTAGATTTCGGAATGAATTCAATGCTGGGACGTATATTTCACGCTCTGACAAAACGTTTGACATATATGAACACCTGGAAGATCTTGAACTCGTCAAAGCCCTTGATAGTACCAATTTCTACTTTCAAAAAAAAGATTAACTTCGTAAAAATAAAAACCCATTCTTATGAAAATCATTAATACTAAATCACTTCAATCTGTTTCTCTATTAGCCCTTTTGATCACCCTGGGAGGCTGTACCTCTGTTCGAAATGTGCACAATGACGGCGTCGATCTCGGGTTTTTTAAAAACAAAGGAGAAGGAAATGTCGGACTTTCTTTTGATATCAATGATGAAACAGCCGGAGTGAGTGGCAATGTCATGTTTACTCCCGCCGACAATATTCTTATCGGAGCAGCAATAAGTACTTATTCTTATAAAATATTCAATGACGGGATCGCACCCAGTGATCCTAATTATGACGTGGATGAAGATAACGGACAACTTAAGGGCTATAAATTCAGGGGAAATATAGGATACTTCGATAATTTTGGCCGTTCAGGTACAGGATACCTGGAATCAATGTTGACCCTGGCATACGGTAATAATGATCTAAGGTTGGGCGGTGATGGCCAGCCAAATGAGTACCTTCATTATGATTATAGCCCGTTTTCTATTGGGATTCAAGTGGGAGCCGGCAAGAATATGGAACAGGTCAGTTTGATGGGCGGACTAAAATTTCAAAGATTTCTGTTTGACAAGCACGTTCCTGGCTACCGTTCTAGTTTTAATGATACTTACCTGGTTAATGGAGTGTCTTTGATCCAGATATTTTATGGAATGCGTTTCGGAGGAGGTCCCATAAAAGGAAATTTTCAACTGGGAATAAGCTTTAATCCCAACGATTACGATTTTGTGGTGCTGGAACCCATCCCCAGCCTCTCATTTGGGGTCACCTATGTGTTTGGAAGAAAAGCCAAAACAGAAGTTTCATTTTAATATATTCTGAATACGGTTGTTAAAGAGCTTTTTGGAAACCAGGGAAACATAACATTCAACCCCGCATAACAGCTGCATCCTCCTTTATCGGTGCATCTGTAGCGCGGGACTCCGCTTCGCTGCGCATTTATACTTTACATTCCGAATTTCTGACTCAGGCTGCGCCAGGGTCAACCTTAATTTCTTCCATTCTGATATCATCAGCAATGAACTTGTGATTAAAGCCGATCTTTGTCGGAAGTTCGTTTTCATCATCATCATAATCCTCCCAGGCAGTGATCTCTGACACTAATGTCTCTATGTGTCTTAATATGAAAGGTGTTTTAATCTCTTCAGGGCGGTAGATTGCAATGGTCTTGGGCGGGCGGGGCTCCATATAATTTTCAATGAGTGGATAATTGATCAGTACCAGGATCTTTCCATTGAATAGCTGCTGGTAAACTAAACTACCGTTATACCTGATCAAATGTTTCTCAATATCAGGATCCACTTTCTCAAATATGCCGCTTTTAACATTTCCTAAAGTACACACTATAGCATCTAAATTATGGAATTGATCCACCTCTTCCAATTCAATCTTTAGACCGCCTTCATTGCATATTTCCGTCAGGTCTTTTTTGATCTGTTCTTTTAAACTTTTCCGCCAGAGTTCACGATATTTTGAAGTATTTTCTAAAGTAGTATTATAGTTTTTAACCTTGTTTTTCAGATTATCAACATTCAGATCGACCATTGTGTTACTTGATGTATTAAAGTAAATATTATCAACTAAGATACATATTATTCTGATATTTGAATATTTCAATAGATCGAACAATGATAAATAAAACAGTATTACTTGCGGGAGGGAGTGGATTGATCGGAAAAAAATTGTACCAGTATCTTCTTAAAAATGGGTATGAACCGATCATTCTTTCCAGAGATAAAAAATTATCTGAACGCAAAGATTTTATCTATTGGGATCCAGATAATCAATCGATAGACATCCATGATAACAAGACTGTATTTGCAATCATTAATCTGTGTGGAGCCGGCATTGCAGACAAAAAATGGACCAAAGAACGAAAAACAGAACTCATAGAAAGCAGAACTAAACCTGCTCATTTATTGGCAGATCTTATCAGGCAAGGAAAATTAAAAACAACTGTGTACCTCGGGGCATCAGCAATCGGAATATACGGTAATAGATCAGCTTCAGAAATATGCAAAGAGTCTGACAAAGTACTTGAATCATCGTTTCTTAGTAAATGTTGTCTTCTATGGGAAGAAGCACATGGACAAATTCCTGACCATGTAAGAAAGGTAACTATCAGGATAGGAATTCTGTTAGCCGGGAGTGGTGGAATTCTAGACCAATACACGCCTTTGCTTCAATTGCGTATGGCACCTTTCTTTGGAGGAGGCAAACCCATTATGTCATGGATCACGATCGATGATCTGTGCAGAATGATTATATTCTGTATCGAACACGAACAAGTCACAGGCACCTTCAATGCTGCGGCCGACCATCCTGTCAATTCGAAAGAATTTGCAATAGCATTTATTAAGCGTCAGCCGAAATGGGTCTTGGTGAGAAGGGTACCTGATTTTGCAGTCAAATTAATGTTGGGCGAACTCTCGACACTTGTTCTGGAAGGTCAATTTGTTTCCAATGAAAAGATTAAAAATACGGGATTCAGTTTCATTTCTCATACCATAGATGAGGCATTTGAGGCAATAAAGCAGTAGGCTATAAGCATTAGGATATAAGCAGTAAGCTATAGGATATAGGCATCAAAGAGATGTGTGTTGCAGATATCGGAAGGAGTTCCTGTGTAACAACGACGTAGTAAATACTAAGCCGAACCGCTCTGGCGAAGATCAGTTGATCTACTAATTGATAGTTTTAATATTTAAAATCCATCTTTATTGTGCGATTCTTAAGCGTAGGATTTCCTATCCCGCACTTGCTGCGGGAGCGTCTGCAAAATTCTTTTTGCAATTTTGTAGAAGTAAACAATTTTTTAAAGATCATAATAATTCTCCGGCCTACCACCATTATCGGCTAACAAATTGTCAAAGTCTATTAGATAAATCAACTTTTAGCCTCCCGAAATACTATTTTTGTTTTTTTGAAGGTTATATCCTTTATGTCAAATCCGGAAGACAGATTTCGGTATATACAATCCATTCCGGCCTGCAAAAGAGCATTGTGGCCAAATCTCCCGGTATTAATTACCTTTGTTTAAATTACAAAATTCGATCTATAGATGCAACATACAGAAATAGAAGCTTTAAATGAACGTGTTTACGAAAGTAGTGAGTTTATCACGCGATTGACCAAATCCACGGCACAAATTATAGTTGGCCAGGACCATATGATTGAAAGATTACTAATAGGCCTGCTGACCAAAGGCCATGTTTTATTGGAAGGATTACCCGGGCTGGCCAAGACTTTGGCTATTAAAACATTGGCAACTCTGGTAAATGGTAAGTTCCAAAGAATACAATTCACACCGGATCTTTTGCCCGCCGACATAGTTGGTACTATGATATTCAATCCAACCCACAACCAATTTACTGTAAAAAAAGGACCCATTTTCGCAAATTTTGTTTTAGCAGATGAAATCAACCGTGCTCCGGCGAAAGTCCAAAGTGCGTTGCTGGAAGCTATGCAGGAACGTCAGGTGACCATAGGTGAAGAAACTTTCAAACTTCAGGAACCCTTCCTTGTAATGGCCACCCAAAACCCCATTGATCAGGAAGGTACTTATCCACTTCCTGAAGCTCAACTTGACAGATTTATGCTCAAAGTAACCATCGATTATCCAACTAAAACGGAGGAGCAAAGCATCATTCGCCGTCATATGGATGCATCTATCGACCTGGTCCAGGAGCCGGTCGCGACTACTCAGGAGATCATGAGTGCCAGAGAGTTGCTTCGATCTATTTATCTGGATCCAACCCTGGAAGGTTATATCCTTGACATCGTATTTGCTACCAGGGATATAGCTGCTGCGGGTTTACCAAAACTTGAACCAATGATCCACTATGGTGCATCTCCCAGAGCAAGTATCAATCTGGCGCTCGCTGCCAAGGCGATGGCCTTTATCCGCAGAAGGGCTTATGTCATACCTGATGATATCCGGGCCATTGCCTTGGATGTGTTGAGACATAGGATCGGCATTACTTATGAAGCGGAGGCGGAGGGTATTACAAGAGAATCCATTGTAACAAGTATATTGAATACTATTAAGGTGCCATAATCCTGATATTAATAACATCATAATTATTATGCGTTATATCTATCCTTTTTTACTCTTTATTTTGATATTGCCTGCTTTACATAGCCAGACTGCGGACTGCCAAATATACTGGGATGGAGAAAAAAGTGATGATAGGTGGTATATAGGCGGCAGGATCGACAATATTCATGCTTACTGCATGTTCCTCTGTATCAAAAATAATAAAGTAAAAGGAAACTATGAAATGATCACTTCGAAGAAAAAAATCGAAGTAGAAGGTTTTATCAAAGGTGATTCGATTTTCATGGCAGAATATAGTCCGGGTCAAAAAGTCCTGGGATTGATAAAAGGACATATCCGGCAAAAAGAATTTACAGCCAATTTATACAATACTGCCGGTACTTTTACCGGAAATATGAATGGAAGGATCAAAGACAACCCGGCATTATGCAAACAGATAGAATCAACTGATTTTGCCAAAATAGTCCTTTATCTGTCCGCAGAAAATCCTGCTCAACGTATGCTCATATCATATCCCAATGAATATGCATGTAAGGGAATTTTGTATGATGCCGATCAACAAAAGACTTTTTATATGTCAGGCCGAAAACCGCAAAGTAAAGAAAGTCAATACAAGATCAGCACATTGACCAAACCGGTTTCCGCCGGAAAATTAACCTGCACACTGCGGGAAGACGAATTTATTCAATCCACCTTTCCGGGAAGAAAGGTCAGAATGATGGCTTCCCGGACTATTCCATTGAAAGTGACAGAAAAATCAGATCGACGCAGTTCCTATGAGATACATTTTCCGTACGCCAATGATAAAAATGCTGATAAGTTCATAGGTGAAGTCGTTAATAGTATTCAACATGAATTTGATTCCGTTTATACGATAGTTGCAAAAAAAACTATTGATGATGAACCATTCGCCCGCACTACGGATATGACAGCTTGGTTTGAACCAACTTTTGTTTCTAAAAACTGGCTTTGCGGACACTTTATAATCCATTATAGCGGAATGAATATTTCACGCGTTTTAGCATTCAATTATAATTATCTATGGAATAAAAGTATAGATATTGAAGACCTCATCAATGTTAAAAATTCAAAAGACATCTTGTGGAATAATATAATTTCAAATCAAAATAAAACTACCGGCAAAGAGAAAACCCCGGTTAATGAAGTCTGGGACAGCCCTGCCATCTGTTATCGTGGCCTGCTTTTGTCGACTCCTTTTGACAGGCTTTATGATCGGCGTCTTTATCAGACACAGAAAGATATAAAAGGTATCAAGTGGAAATGGTGGAAACCTGATTATTGGCTCTACAAATTTCATCAAATCTAAGGGATGGAGGTCAATAAACTGCTCAAGAAGGTTCGAAAGATAGAACTTAAGTCTAAGGATATTTCTAACCACTTGTTTTCTGGTGATACAATGAGTCTGTTTAAAGGCAGGGGAATGTCTTTTTCCGAGGTCAGGGAATATCAGTATAGTGATGATGTTAGGTTTATAGATTGGAATGTGACCGCCAGGACCGGTGTTCCGTTTGTCAAGATCTATGAGGAAGAGCGGGAGCTGACAGTGATGCTCGTCGTGGACGTTAGCAATTCATCATTCTTTGGATCCCGCGAACAATTAAAAAGTGAACTGATCACAGAATTAAGTGCTGTTTTGGCTTTTTCTGCAGTACAAAGCAATGATAAAGTTGGTTTGATACTTTTTTCTGATAAAATAGAAAAATATATAGCTCCTTCCAAGGGTCGCAACCAGACACTTCGAATCATCAGGGAGTTGGTGGACCATAAGCCTGCAAGTAAAAATACTGATATAAATATCGCTATACAATTTCTGAATAATGTCGTAAAGAAAAAATGTATCTGTTTTTTAATTTCCGATTTTTTAGATGAAAATTATGAAAGATCATTGCGAATTGCCGGAAGAAAAAATGATTTAATAGCAATTCATATTGAGGATCCAGTAGAAAAAATCTTACCAAAGGCCGGTATCATAAAGGCTATTGATCCGGAAACCGGGGCAGAGCACTGGATAGATACTGAGGACAAAATCTTCCGGCAAAATTATTCTGAGTGGTATGCAAAGAAAATGATAAAACTAAAGCAGGTCTTAGGAGAAAGCAAAGCCGACCTTATCAATATATCTACAGATGAGGATTATGTCAAGGCCTTATTAAAATTCTTTAAATCGAGGTAGATACATGAGGCAAAAGGTTTGGATACGGCATATTTTATTTGGCATGATCACTATATTGAGTGGGCTGAATGTCAAGGCCCAGATCCAGATGGATATCATTCCTGATACCAACCGGATGATGGTGGGTGATCAGCAGAAACTCCTATTTACGATCACTTGTGATCCTACTATTGAAGTAACTAAACTCGATCTCGATAGTATCACTGATATCGAAGGATTTGAGTTAATGGAGGAACAAAACTGGGTAGAGCATAAGACTCAGATGTCAAAAATACTTACAAAAAGCATCACCTTCACCGCATTCAATCCGGGTGAGTATGACTTTCCGGAAGTCCCGTTTCAATATATATTTAATGGTAAACCCAAATCAGGTTCCTCCAAATCGTGGAAACTTACTGTCATGCCACTCAACACAAGTGAAGAGGACATATCTCCTAATAAAGATATTATAGTTGAGGTAGATTTTTTTGATAGATATAAATGGGTCATTTTTTCACTGGTGGGATTATTGGGCATAGGGCTTCTTATATTTATAATCAGAAAGATCATTTCTCACAACCAAAAAACAAAATACGAGCCAAAAATAAAACCTGATCCCGCCAAAGACGCAGCTGAATCATTGGCACGTCTCAGGGCAAGTGAATTGTGGAAAAGTGATGATCACAAAGCCTTTCAGACAGCCTTATCCGGTATTCTGAGAAAATATCTGGCGGAATCTCATCATATCCCGGCATTATTCAAAACCTCTCATGAGATCATCGACCATATGGGTAAGCAAAATATGCCTGAACATATGATCGATACCACAGATAAAGCATTGAATATTGCTGACTTGGTTAAATTTGCAAATGCGCAAAGCCGCAGTGCGATCAATTATGATTTTATAGAAAAAGTTGAAAATCTGGTCATCGAGGCTGAATTGTTTAAATCACTAAACCAAAATCCGGCCTGATGATGGAAATCGGTTCGATCGGATTCAAGCAGGCATGGGTGCTACTTTTACTGCCCCTCTTATGGTATTTTATATATTGGATAAAGTCCACCCGGGCTAAGCCGGCAGGTATCTATATGCCGACTTTGATCTCGGTAATAAATATCCAAAGTACTAAGACCAGAATGATCAGATGGCTTCCATGGGTCAAATACATTTCACTATCCCTTTTTATCATTGCTCTGGCAAGGCCACAAAAATTAAATAAAGAAGAAATCATCAATTCGAGCGGCATAGATATCTCCATGGTTATGGATGTCTCCAGCAGCATGCTTGCAAGGGACTTCCAGCCCAACCGGCTTGAAGTGACCAAACAATTGGCTGAGGAATTTGTAAAGGAACGGTCTAATGACAGGATCAGTATATCCATTTTTGCAGGAAATGCACTTGCTCATTGCCCACTTACATCCGATCATAGAATGGTGAAAGACATATTACAATCATTGGAACAAGGAGTTCTGGACGACGGAACAGCAATAGGTATGGGGCTTGCTTCCGGAGTAAATATGCTGAAGGATTCCAAAGGTAAAAGTAAGGTGATCATCCTATTGACTGATGGGGTCAATACTGCAGGTTATATTGATCCACTTACTGCTGCAAAACTTGCGGCGGATTTCGGAATAAAAGTTTATGTCATTGGCGTCGGGACCAATGATGGTCAGGCTGAAACACCGGTGAGCAGAACACCTTCAGGACAGATAATATACGGATATGTACCGGTG
>JAYUWT010000365.1:0-3624 GCA_043753405.1 Saprospiraceae bacterium
CGGATCTATTACCAGCATGTGGGTATATGGAAGCGTCCGCTCTGATGATGCTTATAAAGGTGGAGGTAGTGTTCCCGACCTTGGGGAATTCAATTTATATGAGCAATATAACCTGATTACCCCTGTAAACAATGGGAGCGATTTTGGATTTCCCAACACCTGGAGAACAGCCTATGCTGCTATTTCCAGGGCAAATTTTGCTTTAAAGTCATTAAATAATTTAACAGACGCTGAATTTCCGAATAGAATCTTGCGCCAGGCTGAAATGCGTTTTCTCAGGGGGCATCTTCATTTCTTGCTCAAAATATTATTTAAACATGTAGCCTATATTGATGAGACTCTTTCGGATGATGATATATTGAAGGTATCAAATCGTCAATATAAGGACAACGAGCTATGGGTTAAAATTGCCGAGGATTTTCAATTTGCAATAGCGAACCTTCCGGAGACCCAGCCGCAGGTAGGCAGGGCTAATCAACTTGCTGCCAAAGCCTATTTGGCCAAGCTTCGTCTTTATCAGGCATATGAACAGAATGACATGCATGCGGTAACAGCCATTAATCAAACAGGACTAAATGAAGTGGTAACCTTAACAAACGATGTAATCAATTCAGGTAAGTACAGGTTAAATGATGACTTTGCTAAAAATTACTTATTTGGATTCGACAATGGACCCGAATCGGTATTTGCCATTCAGTATTCCATAAATGATGGAACTGATATCGGGAGAATTAGTTTGTCAACTGGTCTTAATTACAGCCTGGCACCGCAATATGGTTGTTGCTGGTTTCACATTCCTAGCCAGAATATGGTTAATGCTTTTAAAACAGATCTTACTGGCCTCCCTATGTTTGACACATTCAATGATGTTGCGTTGACAGATGCTGACCTTGTTCCTACAGGGGCTGGCGTTGATCCCCGTCTTGATCACACAGTTGGTATTCACGGTCATCCCTTTAAATACCAGCCTAATGTCCTTTATAATCATGGTTGGGAACGGGCACCTGCTATTTATGGTGGTTTTGGCAACATGAAAGAACAGCAAGCGGCCGATTGTCCATGTTTCAAAAAGCAAGGGCCATTTTACGGAAGTTCAGTGAATATTGATATCATTCGCTATGCCGATGTTCTTCTCTGGAAAGCCGAAGCCCTTATTGAGTTGGGCAGACATGCCGAGGCCTTGCCCCTCATCAATGAAATAAGATTAAGAGCTAAAAACAGCACTCAAAGATTGAAACATGCAAACGGTACTGATCCTTCTAATTACCGGATAAATGAATATAGTGCTGTGAATATTACCTGGAATCAGTCTAATGCCCGTAAAGCGTTGCAGTGGGAAAGAAGACTGGAATTCGCGATGGAAAGTCCACGGTTTTTCGACCTGGTGCGCTGGGGCATTGCGGAGGAAACACTTAACGCTTATCTCGCAGTGGAAAAAAACAGCAGAGCATATCTCTCTGGTGCACTATTTACTAAAGGGAGAAATGAATATTTTCCTATACCTCAAAAAGAGATAGATTTTACGAAAGGTGCATATGAGCAAAATACTGGTTATTAGAAATTAAGAACGGACCACCCATTTTTTAATTCGGCAATTGGATTTCAGGCCGATTGCCGAATTATTCTTTAAAGAGCAAATAAAAATCAAAACAGGATAAGATTTATCCTAAGGTTGCACTTTAGCAAAAAGCATCAGACTATGAAAAATTTTACTCTTTTGCTGGCAATGATCATCTTTTCACCGGTATTAGTAAAATGCCAGGTTGATACAATAATGGCAAATGATTCCGGGATAGTTTGGGTAAAAGATCAACCTGTTCCAAAAGCAATTGTTCAGTCAACCCGTACATTCAGAGAACGATTGCTGGCTGATCCCTATAGACCAGCCTATCATTTTTGTGTACCTGAAGATGTGGGTATTCCCGGAGATCCTAATGGTGCTTTTTATTATAATGGGCGGTACCATCTGATGTATCTCTACAAACGTGAGGGAAGTGGATTTTCATGGGGTCATGTTTCAAGTAAGGACTTACTTCACTGGCGTCATCATCCCGATGCACTCGTGCCGGGTAATGGAGACGATGGAGTTTTTAGTGGAGGGGCTATAGTTGATAGTAAGGGGAAGGGCATACTTTCTTATTGGGAGTATGTGAATTCCCGTGATACCCGTCATAAAGTATTTAGTGAAAGAAAGACCGGAATTAGCATAGCAGAAAGTGTAGATGAACATTTTGACAAATGGACAAAGAGTTTGGGTAACCCTGTCATTGGATCAACCGATTGGGGAATTACAGAGACAAAAGATCAGGATGGCCGGGAAGTGATCTATGGTTCAGCCGACCCTTCAAATATATGGGTCAAGGATGGAAGATATTATATGCTAACGGGTAATCTGTTGGTCCTAAATAAGTATGGGCGCAAGCCTGATTCACGTGCCGAATTTCAAGGTGATCATGCTTATCTATTTGTTTCCGATGATTTAAAAAAATGGGACTACTTACATGAATTTTACAAGTCAGACCGAAAATGGGCAGATAAAACTGAAGATAATATGTGTGCAAGCTTTCTGCCATTACCTTCCGGTCCTAATGGTGGAAAATTTAGCGGTAAGCACCTGTTACTTTTTATTAGTCACAACAAGGGCTGTCAGTACTATATCGGGAATTACAAAAATGATAAATTCTATCCGGATAATCATGGAAGAATGTCCTGGCAAGATAACGCCTACTTTGCACCCGAAGCTCTTATTGATAAGAACGGAAGACAGATTATGTGGGCATGGGTATTTGAGGACAGACCTGATAGCACGAGAAAATTTTATGGATGGACGGGCATATACGGCCTGCCCCGCTCTCTTTGGTTAGGAAAGGATGGGACATTACGCATGCTGCCAATAAAGGAATTAGAAAACCTTCGGCAAAATAAACGTATGAAAAATAATTTTACTGTCCAGGCAGGTTCAGAATTAAAATTAAATGATTTTGGTAATGAATTGCTCGAACTTGAAATTACTATTCAAGCAGGAAACGCAAAACAATTTGGCGTTATGGTTGGCTGTTCCGAAGATGGCAGAGAGCAAACAGAACTTTTTTATGATGCTTTTGAAAAAAAACTGAAGTGTGATGCCACCAGATCCAGTATTGATTTAGGACGCAGAAATATTGAAAGCGCACCATTTGAACTGAAAAAAGGCGAACCACTTGTATTACGTGTATTTGTGGACAAAGGGATTGTGGAGGTATATGCGAACGATAGACAGGCAATCGCCCGAAGTATTTATCCAAAATTGGGAGGGACAGGTGTCAAACTTTTTGCCAAAGGAGGTGATATAAAAGTATTGTCAATAAAAGCGTGGGAGGTAATGCCATCCAACCCTTATTAACAAGGCGTAAAAAGTTGAAAACAGAGGCAGGGAAATTTGGAGCTGTAGTTATAAATCTATATCAGTTGTTCAAAATCTTGGTTACCAGCTAAGCTTTTAGGAGAAATAAAAAATGATAATGAGATACTTTCTATTTAATTTCTCCATTATACTGTTCCTGAGTTATCAGGTTATTGCACAGGAAAAAAAGAACAATCCCACCGAAAACAATAAAAAAGGACTTTTTACAAATGAGAGGAAAC
>JAYUWT010000366.1:0-3618 GCA_043753405.1 Saprospiraceae bacterium
AGTAGGTCGCAGGAAGTTTCTTATGCCCCTCTATGAAGCCCTGGTGACATCAGGTCAAAAACCAGTTGCAATAAAGATCTATGATAAACACAGAAAAACTTATCATTCAGTTTCGCAGAATTCACTTGATAAATTATTGGGTAAGTAGAAGTCAGAAGTCAGAGGTCAGAAATCAGAAGTCAGAAATCAGAAGGCTAAAAAATTAGAAAGACGAAGTTAGAAGTCAGAATGACCTGCTAGAGTTACTTACATTCTTTGTGAAACTTTGTTCTTCTTTGTGAATCTTATATGTTTGTTTTTAGAAAAAATAAATTAGATAATTCCGAAATTTGACAACTGAGGGGGATCGTGAAAAAGCACAATGATGCTGTCACTTAGTGATATAGCTTATTTTAAAGTCAAAGAAAGTGATAGAAAGTCATAGAAAGTCTGAGGAAAGTCCATAAAAAGTCCTTTGCGCAACTTTGCTTTTCTTCGCGCAACTTTGTGACACAACTAAATATTACCGATTACCCATTTTAATTAAATTTATATTTGAGTTTAAATTAACTTTTGATTTTTTATAAAGTAAATATTCATGACACCACTCGCGGAAAGGATGCGGCCCAAAAAACCCGGTGATTATTTCGGTCAGCCCCATCTAATGGGTGAAGATGCTGCATTCAGAAGATTATTGGAACAAAAAACCATCCATTCATGTATATTCTGGGGTCCACCTGGTGTGGGGAAAACTTCTCTTGCTTTATTAGTTGCAGAATATATTGACAGGAAAATTTATGCATTGAGTGCCATCAATGCCGGAGTGAAAGATGTCCGCGAAACGATCGAAAAGGCAGGCAGGATAGACCTTTTTAATAAAAAAAGCCCTATCCTTTTTATTGATGAGATCCACCGTTTCAATAAGTCCCAGCAAGATGCATTGTTGGAAGCTGTCGAAAAAGGAATCATCATCCTTATAGGAGCCACTACGGAGAATCCTTCTTTTGAGGTCAATCAGGCCCTTTTATCCAGATGTCAGGTCTATGTTCTTCAGGAATTGACCGCCGGTGAACTTACATCGATGGTTGACAATGCTATCAAAACGGATGAAGTACTTTCGTTACAAGACATTATAGTTGAAGAATATGAAGCCTTGATCTATTTTTCCGGTGGTGATGCAAGAAGGCTTTATAATATACTCGAGATAGTGTGTGCTATGAATGCAGGCGGAAAGATCATCATCAACAATGAAATGATCGAGGATGCCATCAAGGTAAAGCAGATAGCTTACGATAAAGGAGGCGAATATCACTATGATCTCATTTCAGCATTTATAAAGTCAGTAAGAGGCAGCGATCCTAATGCAGCTTTGTATTATATGGCAAGGATGCTCATTGGTGGAGAAGATCCGATGTTTATCTGCAGGCGAATGGTCATTCTTGCTTCTGAGGACATCGGTCTCGCAAATGCTAATGGTCTGCTCTTAGCCCAGAGTTGCATGGATGCTGTACACAAGATCGGAATGCCGGAAGCAAGGATCGTCATGGCACAATGCGCTATTTACCTCGCTGTGTCCCCTAAAAGTAATTCAGCTTATTTGGCCATTGCCAAAGCTATGGATTCAGTTAATAAGACAGGTAATCTTCCTGTTCCTCTGCATCTTAGAAATGCTCCTACCAACCTCATGGCTAAGTTGGATTATGGGAAAGGTTATAAATATGCACATGATTTTGAGAATAACTTTGTAGAACAGCAGTTTTTACCTGATTTGATCACCAATATTATATTTTATGAACCCGGTCAAAATGCTGCAGAAGAAAAATTTAATTCCTTTTTAAAAGAAAGGTGGGCAACAAAATATGGTAAATGAGGAAGACTAAATTAACTGAAATTTGAATTTTATCTTAAGAAATGATAATTTTGCACTCAATTTAATTAATTTTATATATGACATCCCAGGAGAATCTTGATATGATAAAGCAAAGTGCAAGAGACTTTGCGGAGACCCACCTAAGACCACATGTTATGGAATGGGATGAAGCTCAGTTTTTTCCTGTCGAAACTATGCGTGCTTTGGGCAAACAAGGTTTTTTAGGCGTGCTGGTACCGGAAGAATATGGTGGAGCCGGATTAGGATATCAGGAATATATTACGGTCATCGAAGAGATCACCAAGGTAGACAGTTCTATCGGTCTTTCATTAGCCGCTCATAATTCTCTTTGTACAGGTCACATCCTTGCATTTGGTAATGAGGAGCAAAAGAAAAAATACTTACCAAAACTGGCATCAGGCGAATGGATCGGAGCATGGGGACTTACGGAAGCCAATACAGGAAGTGATGCAGGAAGAATGCAATGTGTAGCGGTGGAAGACGGAGATGATTATGTCCTGAATGGCACTAAAAACTGGATAACGCATGGAATTTCAGGAGAAGTGGCTGTGGTAATAGCCAGGACAGGAGAACTATTAGATTCCAAAGGTATGACAGCCTTTGTCATCGAAAGGAGCACTCCGGGTTTTAATTCAGGTAAAAAAGAGAATAAATTGGGAATGCGGGCTTCTGAAACAGCTGAAATGGTTTTCGATAATTGCAGGGTTCCTAAATCCCAGATCCTCGGAGCAGTGGGTGAAGGTTTTGTCCAGTCGATGAAGGTGCTTGATGGTGGGCGTATATCCATAGCTGCATTATCTCTTGGTATTGCTAAGGGAAGTTATGAAGCTTCAGTCAAATATGCCAAGGAACGTCATCAGTTTGGCCAGCCTATAGCAAATTTTCAGGCTATTGCATTCAAATTAGCCGATATGGCTACTAGAATCGAAGCATCAGAATTACTAACCCGTCAGGCAGCAGATATGAAAAACAAAGGTCTTAAAATGACCAAACAGGCTGCTATGGCTAAATATTATGCCTCCGAAGTATGTGTTTGGGCAGCTACAGAAGCTATTCAGATCCATGGCGGATATGGCTACACCAAGGACTTTCCTGTTGAAAAATTCTTCAGAGATAGTAAATTATGCACTATTGGAGAGGGCACATCAGAGATCCAAAAGTTAGTAATAGCAAGGGAGATCATCAAAAATACTTAAAATTTCTTTTATCACTTGACCCATGAAGCAGGATGTGATCATTGAGTCAATGTACTTTCCTCCGGTTTATATCCTGGAACAGATAGCCAATGCCGAAAAGGTTATAATTGATGTAGCAGAAAATTACCGTAAGGGCAGTTTTCGAAACAAATGTATTATTGCCACTGGCAACGGGCCACAACAACTCATCGTCCCGCTGAAGCAAGGTAAGAATAATCAGATGCCTTTATCAGAAGTGGTGATCAGTTATGATGAAAACTGGCCTAAAAAACATATTTCTGCTATCAGAACTGCATATGGAAAGTCGCCTTATTTCATCTATTTTATGGATGAATTGGAAAGTTTGATGATGTCCCGCTTTCAATATCTAATTGAACTGAACAATGCAACTTTAGCCTTATTTCTTAAATATTTTAAGTTAGAAATTCTGCCTCAGATTCGAGAGAATTACTTAAAGGAATTTGATGGATCAGATCTCAGAAACATTTGTAAACCAAATAATTATACTACTTTTCCAGTCAAATATTATCCTCAGGTTTTTGAAGAAAAATT
>JAYUWT010000367.1:0-9497 GCA_043753405.1 Saprospiraceae bacterium
TATCACTTCCTTCCTAAAAAACCGAGTATCAAATTAAGTAATAATGAACTCTCTAAAGATGTATATTTGAATGTCGCTTAAACATTATTCACGTTAAATTAAGATAAAACTTTTAATGGATACACTAACGCAAGAAACCAAAGGAGTACAAAAAGACCTTTTGCCATTAAATGGTACTGACCATGTCGAATTTTATGTAGGAAATGCAAAACAGGCAGCTATGTATTATCAGGCAGCTTTTGGCTTTGAGCTCGTAGCATATAAAGGCCCGGAAACAGGAGCCAGAGACATTGTTTCTTATGTGATGCAACAGGATAAGATCAGATTTGTATTGACCTCCGCCCTTCATGGCGATCATGAAATAGCCCGCCATGTAGCATTGCACGGAGATGGAGTAAAGGTGCTGGCATTATGGGTAGATGACGCAAAAGCATCTTATGAGTTGACCACTCAGAGAGGTGCAACTTCAGCTTTTGAACCGATTACTCTTGAGGATGAAAATGGAAAAGTGATCCTCGCATCTATCAAAACTTATGGCGAGACGATCCATACTTTTGTGCAGCGCAGTGGATATACCGGGGCTTTTATGCCCGGTTATGAACCGCGAAGTTCTACGCGGCAGGTAGATTCATTGGGATTGTTGTTCGTAGACCATTGTGTGGGCAATGTAGAACTCGGTCAGATGAATAACTGGGTGAAGTTCTATGAAGATGTCATGGGTTTCAAACTACTGATCACATTTGACGATAATGATATTTCCACAGAATATACAGCGCTCATGAGTAAGGTAGTTTCAAATGGAAATGGTTATGTGAAGTTTCCGATCAACGAACCGGCCAAAGGTAAGAAAAAATCACAGATCGAGGAATACCTTGATTTTTATAAAACATCAGGTGTGCAGCACATCGCCATAGCCACCAATGATATTATATCTACGGTAGATGGCCTCCGGAAAAATGGCGTTGAATTCCTCGTGGTTCCTAATACTTATTACGAAGATCTATTCGAAAGGCTTGGCACCATTGATGAGCCGATAGACGAATTAAAAAGATTGAATATCCTCGTGGACAGGGATGACGAAGGTTATTTGTTGCAGATATTTACAAAACCGGTCCAGGACCGTCCGACGGTATTTTTTGAAATAATCCAAAGAAAGGGCGCTACCTCTTTTGGTAAAGGCAATTTTAAAGCTTTGTTTGAGGCAATTGAGAGAGAGCAGGAGCTGAGAGGAACGCTGTAATGTTAATTATAAATGATAAATTGTAAATTGTTATTAGAATAGCGTGTTGGCGTGTTGGCGTGTTGGCGTATTAGCGTATTAGCGCGTTGGCGTATTAGCGTATTAGCTAGTTTTGGTATGAGGGTTATACACATTTCACAATTTATAGCACTTTTGCAGATTACGTAAATCATTAAATTCTTCGATCCTGTTCGCAGTTCGCTGTTCGCTGTTCGCCTTTTGCTGTTCACTGTTCACTGTTCGCAGTTCGCAGTTCGCTTCTCGCAGTTCGCTTCCCAACTGTTCGCTGTAAGAAATATTATCTGGCAATTGAGGTTTAATTAAATATTAAAGTTAGTTTTACTGATATTTCTACATAGTCATTTTATTCATTCCGGAAAATAGTCATTATCGTGTTACGCCTTCTTATTGTATTTTTATTTTTTCTCGTTCAATCTTTCGTATGTTTAGCTGCCCCGCCGGATTGTAATGCCCCATTTTTAAATATCAATGAAACTTTCGCTGGTACATTTGATCAATCTTCCAATACGGGTCTTCCCAAACCACCTTGTGGAATTCATCTCGGTTTTGACAGATTTTACAGATTTATTGCCACAGGACCTACCATGACAATTAATATAACCGGAAATAAATGTGATCCCGATTTTATGGTGTATGGGGGTAAATGCCCAAATTCCCTCGTAAGTTTAGGATGTACTCCTACGCGTAGATGTGGCTTGAATAAAGATCCTGCATTGACTTATTATAATCTTATTCCCGGAGAAATTTACTTCCTGCGTGTCTGGTCGCAAACTATACCTGCACTATTTGGTCATTATTTTACAATAGTGGTAAGTGACGAAACCCTGGAGAATTTCAGTGGAACTTCCGGATCGGCCCAAATGGGGAGCCCGAATGATTGCGTTGATCTTACCAACAGTACTGATCAGACCGGCTGCGCATTTTATGGTCAGATGGCCGCCAATAATATTTCGCGTTTTCCAAATTTAGACCTCACTTTTACAATGAATTTTGGAAATGCAGGTGCCAATTCAAAAAATGGAATGTGCTTCGTACTGACTACGAGCCAAATACAATGTGGCTCCGGAGGTTATGGGATTGGTGCTGAAGGAATACCCAATTCCCTTATTGTCGAATTTGATACCTGGGACGATGGGATCGCTTTGACACCGGATATCCCGGAAGACCACATCACAATATTTATGAATGGGGATTTTACAACACCCTTAGCCGGACCCTTTTCGATTCCAAGTATACCGGAATTTGCAGATGGCGCAGATCATACCTTCCATTTTACATGGAACCCTAATTCATATAGGGTTACAGTTACTTTCGACAACAATCCGGTGGTAGATTTTACTCCGCCGGATCTCATCATAGCCTGTTTTGAAGGTTATGCCATTGATCCTAACAAGAGATTAAGATTTGGCTTTACTTCAAGTACGGATGATGTGGCAGTTAATAATTCGGTTTGTTACGAACCGCATTTTAAATTGGAGCTGCCGATGAATGAAACAGTGAATGAGTTTTTATGCCAGGGATTTTCATATACTTCCCCCAATGGTAATTCTTATTCTTCGGGCGGGACCTTCTATGAAAATTTTGTTGGTGCCAATGGTTGTCCGGCAGTCAGGAAGATCATCCTTACGCTGAGAACCCTCCCCACTAAGACTGAAAATATATTTATTTGTGAAGGCGCATCATATAACGGGTATAACAATACGGGAGTTTATAACTATATAAAAAATGGTAACAATTGCGATACAGTGATCACCCTCAATCTCAATGTCATGGATTTTGATATCATTACCTTTAATGACAATGATATCAATTGCAAGTTCGATCAAAGTTATATTTATGCTATAATACCAAATCTGCCCATCGGTCCGACTTTTGATCCTGTAATCACTTATAGCTGGTCATCCCCTGATGGTAACATAATAAGTGGGGCAACTACTGATTCGATACTTATAAATAAAGGGGGTATATATCAGCTGACCATGACTTTTACGGGCATAAGTTCCGGCATCCCATACCAGTGTGTTGTTCAGTCGGATTGGGTATCTGTTTTCCAGACCTATGATGCTCCCATTGCAGTAGTGATCCCGAATGGTCAACTCAGTTGTACGAGTGATGAAATGCTGTTGGATGGCGGACTGTCTTCACCTTTTCAGATATCGTATAAATGGACTACCACGGGGGGAAGTATTAATGGGTCAAATACAGGAAATTTTGTTTCCATAGACCAGCCTGGAACTTACCTTCTGACGGTGACCCATGATATTTCGGGTTGTACAGATACTGCTGCAGTTAAAATAAAAAAGAACGGATTTGCTACAACTGCCACACTTGCCAAATCTTCAGATATTGATTGCACCAATGATACGATCTCTTTGAATGCATTCATATCGGATACCAACTTTCACCACATGGCATGGACGACAGCGGATGGCAATATACTTACTGATCCTTCGACCAATAAGATCTTTGTCAATCAGGCAGGCGAATACTTTCTGACGCTTTTCGATGATAATGATTGTGAAAGTGTGATCTCCATCTTAGTGACTGAGGCCACAGGCCCGCCACAGGTTAGTGCCGGCACTGACAAATTGCTTACCTGTGACAATCCTGCATCAAGTGTAACAGGCAGTGTCACTACGACTTCTACCAACTATACCTATCAATGGCAGGATGCAAATGAAAATATAATTAGTGAGAATGAATTGCTGCTTAATATAACAGGTCCCGGTTGGTATTTCTTTTCAGCATATGATTCTCTAAATAATTGTAGTGCAAAGGACAGTGTGCTGGTCAATATCGACCAGAATTATCCAGCACTGTCAGCAATACCTGATGAGGATCTGAGCTGTAATGAGATCACCATTGATCTGAATGGCAATATCAGTAATGCCGGTGGCAATATGGTCTATACCTGGTCCACATTGAATGGTAATTTTACAGGTCCACAGAATACATTGAATACGGAAGTTGACCAAACAGGCCTTTATCAATTGATAGCAAAAAATGTTGATAACGGTTGTACAGATACTGTTTCCGTGGATATTGCCGGATCTATCGACCAGCCTGATGCTACAGCAGGGCCCGATGTGGTCCTGAATTGTCACAACCCATTCTCCGGTGCGGATGGAACTTATACTTCTACTGATCCGGCAACAAATATTACCATTGCATGGACCACCGTGGGAGGAAATATCCAGGGCCCAACCAATGGACTAAATATCAATGTGGCAAGTCCCGGACTTTACATTATATCCGTGACTAATTCCATCAACGGTTGTTCTGATTCAGATACATTGGTAGTTGTAAAAAATGATGATAAACCGGTCATCGACTTTGAAAATTTTGCAGAGTTGACCTGTTTGCTAACAGATCTCAATATTGTGCCTTTATGGACCAATGCCGGTCTTAATCCGACAGTTACATGGCAAACAATTGGCGGCAATATAATAACAGTCAATCCTGACAGCGTGATCCAGATAGATAAGGCGGGAGAATATAATCTTACCATAGTCAATGAGGAGACAGGATGTATTACTACGGGTGGGGTAATTGTAACTGAAAACACTACAAAACCGGATGGCAGTATCATGCCTCCCGGTGAATTGACATGTCTTATAACATCGACCCAGATCACCTTTACTCCTGATATTCCGGGAACATATGATTATGCCTGGACTTCTATTGATGGTAATATCACGGGGTCAACAAATACTCCCACGGTAAATGCTACTCAGGAAGGTACTTATGAAGTTGAAGTCACTGACGCCGTGAATGGATGTAAAAACTCCTTTACTGTCAATGTTGATATTTCAAATGATTACCCTGTGGTAAATGCGGGTCAGAATGATCAATTAAATTGCAGTATAGTTACATTGACGCTTAATGGTAATGTCCAGAATTCAACTGATTATACTGTAAGCTGGCAGGCGATATCCGGAGGCAATATTGTTTCAGGTGGAAATACGCTCGATCCTGTCATCGATGAAGCCGGTATTTATATTTTAAATATAGAAAATAACGAAAATGGATGTAAAGCGACAGATTCGATTGAAGTAGTTGCGAATATCACAACTCCTGAATTTCTGGCTCCCGATATTGCAGATGCGGACTGTCTTGGTAAAAACGGATCGATCGTTTTTTCAGATATTACAAATGCTCAGGCACCATATGTATTCAAAGTCAACGGTACAGTAACTTCTGCTCCTGATTTTATATTTGATAACCTTGATGCAGGGTCTTATACCATTGAAGTAACAGATGCCAATGGATGTAAATCTGCATACGACGCCAACATAGCCAAGGGTACAGAAATTACCATGACCCTCCCTGATACGCTCGTCTTGTTGTATGGACAAACTTATACAGGCCTGTTTCCTCTATTTGAATTTGATACTTTAGGGATGACCCTCGGCAATTGGACAGGTGCGACTTATCTGGATTGTACACATTGTATCAATCCTGTATTGACTCCGACCTATACAGCTACATTAGGTTTTACAGTAACTAATGCTCAAGGTTGTGTAGCCTCGGATGAAGTATATATACGAGTCAGAAAAAAAGAAGGGGATTTCTTTATTCCAAATATTTTTACACCCGGAGACAGGAATGGAATCAATGATTTTATTACAGTTTTTACAGATAGTTATTCTATTCCGCTGATCGATGAATTCAGGATATTTAACCGCTGGGGAACTGAAGTCTTTGGAAAAACGAATTTTTCGCCAAATGATGAGTCTCAAGGATGGAATGGATATTACAAAGGATCGATTTGCAATCCGGGAGTATATGTTTATTATGCCAGATTTAAAACGGTGGATGGTGAACCCATTCTCGCAAAAGGAGATCTGACCCTGGTCAAATAATTTTTTTTTGCAATAAAATTGTCTGCCTGCAGGATCTATGATTTGTGCAGACATTTCTTTTATTAAAGAATAATCGTAAAAAATAAGAGAATCCGATTTTTTTAAGAAAATTTGAAATCCAAATTCCATTCCGTTCCGTAGGTAATTCATAACTAAAAAATATTTAGAATGAAAAGAAGTACTTACACAACTTATTTGGTTGGAAAAATGAGCTTGCTTGCGATCTTGTTTTTTTTGAATTCAAATATGTTTGCCTCCAGTCACAGAGAGGCACCCCTGATCTCATCAGATGCTCAGGCAGATAACACTGACCTGTATGCTTTCAGAAGCCCTGATGATCCCAACACGATCACCATTATTGCCAACTACATTCCTTTTGAATTGGCAGAAGGTGGTCCTAATTACTACACGTTTGGCAAAAATGTCAGATATGAGATTCACATTAAAAACAATACCGCAACAGCAACAGATGACATCACTTACAGATTTACTTTTAGTTCTGTTGATGAAGACCCTACAACGTTTTTTAATATCCGCCTGGGTAAGCAAAATATAAAAACCACCTTCACTTGCGAAAAAAGCACAGATGGTGGCGTTTCATTTGTTGCTATTGTCACTGATGGGTATGTTCCACCACCAAATATCGGACCACGATCTATTAACGATCCTGTAGTCGGATTGGGAGTATCAAGTTATGATGTCCTGGTAACAACAGGTATTATGACAGCTTCTTCAGGTGAAACAGTGTTCTGCGGTCCTGCAGACGATCCTTTTTTCGTGGACCTTGCCGGAGCTTTCGATCTTGGTAATTTCAGACCTGAAGGTAATAATACGAATCCTCCTAAGGACGCTGTTGCAAAATATAACGTGCACAGTATAGCATTAAAGATCCCGATCTTTATGTTGCAAAAAGATGGAAAAGATGTTTCTCTTGCCACCAGTATTTTGGATGCAGATTTTGTGATCGGTGTATGGGCTTCAGCCAGCCGTCAGCAAATTAAGACATTGAATATAAATGGAACTACAATGTATAGTGGTGATTGGGTCCAGGTATCGCGTCTTGGTATGCCTTTGACCAATGAAGTCGTGATTCCGATAGCATCTAAGGACAAATGGAATTCTACAACTCCTGATAATGATCTTCAGTATGCTTCATTTTTTACCAATCCTGAATTAGCTTTATATATGGATGATTCACAATTCGGTGGTGCAGTCCCTGCACTTAATGGTTTGAGAATTCAGAAAGTATCTCTTGGAGCTTTTGATTTTAGAAACGGTCAACCTGGTTTATTTCCTTTGAAAGGAAGTCCGGCAGTAGAAGGTACAGCCTTGGATGATAAAATCTTTGGAACTATCTTGTTGCCTGACAATAAATCTCCCAGAGCAGTAGATTTACTTCCAATATTCTATACAGGCGTTCCTAATCTTCCTCCTTATCAGTTAGCTACAGGAAAAGCAGGCAATCCACTCGCGGTGGGTAAACCATTTATCAACAACTTTTTACCTACTCTGGGTGATATGTTGAGATTGAATATGGCTGTACCTCCGACACCACGTGACGATCCAAGATTCAGTTCTTTGGGTATAGTGAATGCTGCGGTATTGGGACTTACTGATCCTGAATTTAACGGAACTACAGATATACAGAATATACCTAACATGGATGGTTTCCCAAATGGACGCAGACTTGAAGATGATGTTACAACTATAGAACTTCAGGCAGTTGCCGGAATTGCTTTAGCTGCGATTGGTCTTTGGTATGATGATTATGTGCCGGGCGATCCTAATCCGGTTACACCTCATTTGGTGAGTGTATTGAGCTTTAATGCAGGGGTTACGAAAAATGATATCGCATTCAAAAAGGTATTTCCATATGTTCAGATCCCTTGGAGAGGGTTTGATTATCCACTTCAAGATAGATTTTAATAACATAATTAGATTTAATTCAATTTCTGTTTGATTTAATTTTTCGAAAGGAAAGAAAATCAAGTTGAAATAATAAAATAAATATTCAATGAAAAAATTAACATATACGTCATTACTGGGCATTTTTCTTTGTCTGGTTCTGCACACTTCAATATTCGCTTCTTCGCATAGGGAGGCACCTCTGATCTCCTACGATCCATTGGCTGACAATACGGATCTATATGCATTCAGAAGTCCATGTAATTCAAATTCGATCATTCTGATAGCAAATTACATTCCGTTTGAACATCCTGCAGGAGGTCCTAACTGGTACACATTTGGTGAAAATATCCGATATGAGATCCATGTAGATAATGATGCAGGTACCCTGGGTGATGAGATCACTTACAGGTTTACTTTTACCAGAACAAATGAAGATGGTTCTACTTTTTTCAACATCAGGTTGGGAAAACAAAATCTTAAAACAACTTATACCTGTGAAAGAAGTATGGATGGTGGTGTCACATTTACACCAATAATTGTAAATGGTGTAGTACCTCCGAATAATATCGGTCCACGTTCGATTGAAAATAGTGTAGTTGGTTTAGGTACCACTTATTCTGCTTTGATGAAGGATGCTATCGCACAAGCTACTACAGGTGAAAAAATATTCTGCGGTCCTGTTGACGATCCATTCTTTGTGGATCTTGGAGGAGCATTTGATGTAGGAAATTTCAGACCAAGTGATCAAGCTCGTGACGGATGCGCTAAATTAAATGTTCATACTATAGTAATAGAAGTTCCAATTGAAATACTTCAAAAAGATGGTAAAACGGTTGATCAAGCAGCAAATATTCTTGATGCTGAGTTTGTGATCGGTGTTTGGGCTTCTTCAAGCCGTCAGGCTATGACCGTATTGAGTAAAGAAGGAGAAGCTCCTGCTACTTCAGGCAACTGGATACAGATATCAAGATTGGGTATGCCGTTAACTAATGAAGTAGTAATTCCTTTAGGTTCTAAAGACAAGTGGAACAGTATTACTCCATATGGTGATGATGTTCAGTTTGCACCTTTCTTTGTAAACCCTGAACTTGCTTTGTATATGGATGATTCACAATTCGGTGGTGCAGTCCCTGGGTTAGCAGCATTAAGGATCCAAACAAAATCTCTGGGTGCTTTTGACTTTAGAAATGGAAAACCGGGTCTATATCCACTAAAAGGGGATCCTTCTTTAGCCGGTACAGCTCTCGATGACGCTGCATTTGGTACTATTTTATTACCGGATGATCATAGTCCACGTGCTGTGGATCTATTACCAATATTTTATACAGGAGTACCTAATCTACCTCCATATCAATTGGCTACCGGAAAAGCAGGAAATCCTCTTGCTCCAGGCAAACCATTCATCAATAACTTTTTACCTTCATTGGGTGATATGTTAAGATTGAATATGGCAGTACCTGCTACTC
>JAYUWT010000368.1:0-9483 GCA_043753405.1 Saprospiraceae bacterium
TTTCGAAACTGTTGACCAAATCAGTTGAAATTTGCTCATAACCTTCAGTATAAGCTATGCTTGCAAGAACAGCAATGTTTGATTCAGTATCTAACAAAACCACCAGGATCATTGGAGTGCCATCTACCTTTCCTTCGATATAAACACCGGCTAGAGATGTCAAAACTAAATCTCCTATATCGCTGTTAGCAGCCATTCCCATATTACCGGCAGCCTGGCCAAGAGCAGCCCCCATAGTCTCCGGGCTCATGCCTTCATAATCAATCACTTCCATACTGACTGCCATGCCATCACTCTCTGCGGCAAAATTAATGTCATCATTCTGTGTAACTTTCATTGAGCTAGGAGCCGCAAATGATAACCCATACTGATCCCAAGTCCATCGTGTGTTCTGTGCATTCACATAGACAGCAGTTGTGGTAACAAAAACTAATAGTAGTAAGATTTTTTTCATTGTAGTAAATATTATTGTTGCTTAATTATTAATATCACAATGATAGATAAATTTAATTATATAATCTGTTAATATATTGAAAGGTTAATATTCAAGAATTCTTTAGAAAGTAGGACATAACAGATCGTCATTCACGTATAATCCAAAGTAAGAAACCGTTAGTTCAAATGTACCCTGATTGCGGCTATAATTTATAACATTGGGTATCCCGACATCGTAACTTACACCAACTTGCCAATTACTAATTTCAATACCAAACAGCAGACCTGCTGAATCAAAATTGTATTTATTATTAACACCTGCACCCCGTGCAAACACACCCGTGTGGACGGATACAGTATAAATATCCACTTTAAGATTGGCTCCAAGGGTTGCCATATCCTGAACCCCTTGCCGTTGGTACATGAACCTGGGATGTATCGACATAAAATCATCCAGGATCAATCGTCCGCCCGCATGAAGAGTATATTTCATGGGTAACCGGAATGACTCTGTATTTTCATCGGAATTAGGATCTCTTTTATAAAAAGATGCTTCAGGTCTTGATAAATGTGCGATGGCTCCACCTACATTGAAACCATGCTGATTGATCTGATAGTTCGCATAATTCACGCCAATACCCTGATCGAAATAAGCAAAATTATTTTCTGCTAATTGCTCTGCCGTCGGCGCTGTATAACCATCTTCGCCATTAAACTGATCTTCAAAAGTTACATTTGTGAAGTTGGAATTTCGTTGATTTAAGCTCAAATAAAGACCACCTGATAGAAACTGTTCAGGACCTAAAGCTTTATGATAAGCTCCGGTAGCGCCCATTTCTGTATTTCCAAAATCAAGGATACCGGCTTTATCATGTGCAAAATACAGTCCTGCCGAAGCAATATCATGGACTCTTTTATTCCTCAGGCCAAGATCAAAATTAAGATCCACACTTCCCGCAAATGTGCTGAAAGGTTTTTCTAAATTTTTTGACCATTGATTGCGGTAAGCAAGGTTGACACGGTAGTTACCTTCGAAATTGCCCGTCAGCGATGGGTCGAGCATCAGGGGAGCTCCATAAAACTGTGTCAGATAACGCTCTTGTGATAGTAATGAAGTGCCGGCAACAAAAAATATAAACAGATAAATTAATCTCACTAAACTATTATTTTCAGTTGGTAATTCATTTCAATGAAATCAATTCCATTGCTAAATTAAAATGCAAAACTAAGCATACCTGATCTAAACGAAAGAATTCTTTTAAAATTATTTGAAGGAAATTACCTTTTGAGAAGCCTTGAGATATTCTGGTAATCCAGATAATAGTTAAGTCTTATGGAAATAACATTGCTTTTGATTTTATCAGCGAAATTATTATAAGACTTCCAATACCTGGTATCTTCCTCAGAATAAGCATTGTTTCCGCTATTCCATGCAAGGACTATATCACTACCCGGTGCAAATCTCCAGTTAGCTCTTGCTTCAAAATTTGTAAATTGAACAAGTGAAACCAGTCTTATTTCTGAAGGATCAAGATTATTGGGTTGAAGGTAGCCATCTGCACCAAGTTCCTGATATTTATTGAACTTTACCTGTGACCAATAGTTCCTGACCTTTAGTGATAAGTTTAAATTAGGATTGATCAACACTACAGGATTAATGCCAAGTTCGATGGTTTTTACATCCCTCACACTAAATATGACATCTCCCTTATTGAAATCATCTGTGGTACTAGCGGAAGTGAATGCATATCCTACATCATTATTAATAATCACATACCGGGTTGTTCCAAATATTGAAAAGTGATCGTTCAATCGGAGTCGTGGATTCAGAAAAATATTATGCATCAACCTGCCATCCTCATTCCATTTCCGGAACGTATAAAAGGCATCCACTGCAAAGGGGATCCTGTAATCCGTGGATACAAAACCTCTAAACATAATATTAGTAGGATAGGTATAATATCTTGAGAAATCAGCAGACCGTGGTTCGTAAAAATCGTAAGTTATGACCGGCTCTGCTCTTACTGTAAATTGAAATGCGTTAAAATTGGGATTTATTATAAGATAACCGGTCTCCAAAGCAAAATTGGCAAATTTATTTGGTTTTACAAGACGATCATATTGAACATTGAAGTGTGTGGTGGATTTATTTCTGAACTTGTTTGGCACATAGGTGGAATAAGCAAAATTCACAATCGTGGACCTGTTGTTGTAAATACCCAAATATCCCATATCTGAGGGGTCATATCTGGCCGAGATCTCTTCATAATAAAGGTCATATAAAAAGTTGCCACTGTTTTTTCCGGTATTCAAAAAGTATTTATATCCCGGTTTTGCTATAGGCCCTTCACTGATGTATGAAACTGCTCCATTACCTTTTATGAAATAATTTTGGTTTTTGTTCCGGATGTCAAAGTCAATTCCTGTGACATTCGCATCACGGAATTTGCCCTGACGCATCACATTTGTATTGATAAATGAGAAATAGGAATTGTTTTTTAAATTTTGGTCTAAAACAATGATATTAAAATTGGAAATAGGATTGATCAATATTTTTTCCGTTTCACCGTTTTCATCATTTTTCAAAGTCGCATATGATCTGGCTTCCACAGCATTGAAAACTCCAACTCCAAGTCCATCAGATCCCCTTCCAGTTAGCTTCAATGCATTGATCAATTTGTTTTTAGTAGGATAATCAACGATCGATTTTCCATCCTCAACTCCATATTTTTGAAAATAATTATTGTCAGCCGCTATCCTTCTTGAGTAAAAAAGATTTGCCCTTGAGAACAATTCGAGCCCTTCCATAAAAAATGGCCGTCTTTCCTGATAAAATACTTCAAAAGGAGAAAGGTTGTTGACTTGTTCATCAAAAGTTACCTGTCCAAAATCGGGAATTAAAGTTAGATCTAATGTAAATGCATCATTGATTCCGTATTTGAGATCTAATCCACCGGATACCTTGGTCTTTGTAGATGATTCAGGAGCATAATATGCAGAAACATATGGAAATAAGGAAAGTCTTAGGGGTGATTGAATATTCTGGAGACCTTCCAGGCGTCCCATCTGATTAAGCAGACCTGAAACAGAAGGATCTAATGCGACCCAGGTACCTTTTTCCCTTGTTTTTTTCATCTGCCGTATCACATTGATATTCCAATGTTGGATTTCTTTCTTTGGAAAACGCAATTGAGAAAACGGTATGCGCATTTCTGCATTCCAACCATCATTTGTTATTTCAGCAGAACTTTCCCAAATAGCATCCCAGGATCCATCTTCATCGAGTGAGATGTATTTGGCATCCAGTTGTAAATTGCGCGGATTGACAAAAAAGCCAAAACCATTGGTGCCACCGGCATATGGATCGAAGATGATGCCTGTGAAATCCGTATTATTATATTGGTCCCGTTGAGCCAGTTCCTGAAGTATATTTTCAGGATTGTCATCCATCCTGAAATAAACATATATGGCATCATTGTCATAAAGCAATTTAAAAAAGGTCTTCTTAGACGGTATCCCGCCCGGATTTGGTTCGAAAAGTGTAAAATCCCCATATGTGGGTGTTTTATCCCAGATAGCATCAGTGATGTCTCCATCGATCTTCGGGGCTGCATCAGAATCCGAGAGTTTTGTTATGAAGCACGTTTTTTTAACACTGTCGATAACGTCAGCTATTTCCTGTGCCTTAATAATTGAATAATTTAAAAAGAAAACAGCAATAAAGACAAGAAAACGCATATCAATTTATTTACAAATGAAAATGTAAATCAAAGATCAAAATAATTTTTTTAAAGGATGAATTTTATCGCCAAAATGAGGAAAAATGACGACAAGAAAAATTTGATGAAAAATGAGCAATGAACAATGGACAATGGACAATGAACAGCAATATTTCCTACATATTGTATTTAAGAAGAAAGCAGTCGTTCGGCGTAGGATTTCCTACGTCGGTGTGTTAACAAAGTTTTACTTTGTAATACAGCTACATGCAGCAATCATTTTCTTTAAAATCAAGCTATTAATGTATTGTAATTACTTATAAATGTTTTTTCTGTGCCCTAGTGCTATTACATCTACAATAAGTTCAGCATCAAAAATTCGATAAATGATTCTGTAATTACCTGTACGAATGCGGAATGCTTCTCTTCCTTTTAGTTTTATGTATCCAAATGGACGGGGATCATCTTCTAAATCAGATAATGCTTTCAATCAAGGTCTTAAAGTTGCTTCATCGAGATTATCAATTTGTTTTTGGGCTTTTTTTGTTAAAATGACTGTATAATTAGCCATTTTTAAAGTTTCTGTTTTGAAGATAATTATCAAGTGAAATGCGACCTCCGTCATCTTCTTTTATAGCTTCATCAAAAAGCCTTATATCTTCCAACTCTTCGAGCTCTTCAATAATTTTTTCAAATTCATCCTGTGGTAACATAACCATGTCTTTTCCTTCCTGGTTTTTAATATATTGTGGATTAATATCTAGTATCACTTTAAAAATTTAATAAATCAAAGTTATTGAAAAATAGTATTTTATAAAACGAATTTAACATTAATTTAGTTTTAAACTTATTTTGAAAATTTATCATTTAATGTTTCTGCATGGGACTTAACTTTGCATACCATAATTCACCATTCACCATTCACCATTCACCATTCACCATTCACCATTTAACTAGCCTATCTTCGACCAGTCCTTGTTCTTCCTGAATCTAGTCTTCATATATTCCTTTAATCCTTTGTGCTGAGGTTTCTCCAGTTTTGGATCGTCGGTGATGATCTTCATAGCGGCATCATTTGCTGCTTTGAAGATGGCCTGGTGTGTGAGGAGGTTTGCGAGCTGAAATTCGTTGCTGCCACTTTGACGGGTACCTTCTATGTTGCCGGGACCGCGCAATTGCATATCGACTTCTGCTATTGTAAAACCATTGTCCGTCTCTTCCATAGTTTTGACCCTGGTCCTGCCATCGGCTGAAAGTTTAAATCCAGTCATAAGGATACAATAAGACTGGTCAGCACCGCGTCCAACTCTTCCGCGCAATTGATGAAGCTGCGAAAGGCCAAATCTGTCGGCATTTTCGATGACCATGACTGATGCATTGGGGATGTCAACTCCAACTTCAATGACAGTAGTTGCCACTAGGATGTTGGTCTTGTGGTGTACGAAGCGTTGCATCTCATGCTCTTTATCGGCGGCTTTCATGCGGCCATGTACGACTGAGATCTGATATTTGGGTGGTGGAAACGAAATGAAGAGCTTGTCGTAACCCATTTGCAGGTTTTCAAGGTCCACTTTTTCACTTTCTTCGATAAGTGGAAATACAACAAAGGCCTGTCTTCCAATAGCAAGTTCTCTGTGAAGCAGCATCTCCATTTCAGTGCGTTTCAACTCATGGAAATGCAAGGTTTTTATCGGTTTTCGACCAGGAGGGAGCTCATCAATAATACTCACATCGAGGTCTCCATAGACCGACATGGCAAGTGTCCTGGGTATTGGAGTTGCTGTCATGACGATGACATGGGGTGCAAGGGGAGCAGCCTTGCGCCAGAGTGCTGCGCGCTGTTCGACTCCAAATCGATGTTGCTCGTCAATTATGACTAGACCAAGCTGCTTAAAGACAACAGGCGGTTCTATGACAGCATGAGTGCCTATGAGCAATTGGATGTTACCTTCTTCCAGTCTGCTTAGAATGCTGACCCTCTCTTTTTTCTTAGTGCTTCCGGTCAGCAATTCTACTTTCAGTCCAAGCGATTCCACGAGTCTTGTGATAGACCGGAAGTGTTGTTGAGCCAAGATCTCCAATGGTGCCATAATGCATACCTGATACCCGTTGTCGATGGCTATTAGAGCAGCCATGAGGGCTACAATGGTTTTGCCGCTGCCTACATCCCCCTGCAGCAACCTGTTGAGCTGAAATCCGGAACCTGTATCAATGCGGATCTCTTTGATGACCCTTTTTTGTGCATTCGTAAGGTCAAAAGGGAGGTGTTCTTTATAAAATGTATTAAAATAATGACCTATCTGACCGAATACATAACCTTTAATATTGTTTTTTCTGTAAAGTTTCTGGATCATGAGGGAGGTCTGGTTGATGAAGAATTCTTCAAAGATCAACCTGTCTTTTGCTCTGGTCGCTTCAGCCATATTCTTAGGAAAATGCATCTGGCGGATACTATCCAATCTGGATGGGAATTTGAAATGCCTGATAAGCCCTTCAGGTAACATCTCCGGAAACTGATATGGAGTAATCGATTTCATCCACTGTTCCATAAGTCCCCTTCGGAATTTCATATCAATTCCGGCACGGTTCAGTGGATCGGTGGTGGAATAGATCGGAAGCAAAACTTCTGACATTGCCTCCTGGCTTGTGTTTGCTTCGAGTTCAGGATGCGGAAGGCTGATCTTGCTGTTAAAGACATTGATCTTACCGTAGATGAGAAACTCTTTTCCGATAGCCAGCATGGGCTTGATCCATTTGATTCCCTGAAACCAGACAAGCTCCATGAAGCCTGAACCATCCGTGACAAAGGCCACAAGCCTTCCCTTAGTACTTCCTATGAGATCAAAATTAGTGACCTTGGCTTTGATCAGTACCCATTCATCTGTCGTTTTTATGTTTTTTATGAGGGTAATATTGGTCTTATCTATATAGCGGAAGGGGAATTGCAGCATTAGGTCCCCGACAGTCTTTACATGGAAAGCCTTATTGAGCAATTCCGCTTTTCGGGGCCCAATACCCTTTACATATTCTATCGGTTGATCCAGATCCGGCATGGGATGAAGGTAGAGATTAATTGTAAATTATAAATTATAAATTATGAATGTTAAGTGATAAATGATAAATGATAAATGATAAATGATAAGTGATATATGATAAATGATTCACTGTTCGCTCTGCTAACATTCAACATTCAAAATTCAAAATTCAACATTCAAAATTCAACACTCAAAATTCAAAATTCAACATTTTTAGGGGTCTAGAATCTAGCATCTGATTTATATATTTATTTTTGTTAGCTTTGCCGCTCTAAAACAAAAAAATAGAATATGTCATATTTATTCACTTCAGAATCTGTTTCAGAAGGACATCCGGATAAAGTTGCAGATCAGATATCTGATGCGCTTATCGATCATTTTTTAGCTTACGACAAGAACAGTAAAGTTGCCTGTGAAACATTGGTTACGACAGGTCAGGTAGTGTTGGCGGGTGAGGTAAAATCTGAAGCATATCTTGATGTCCAGGAAATAGCAAGAGAAGTGATAAGGAAGATCGGATATACTAAGAGCGAATATATGTTTGAAGCAAACTCATGCGGTATTTTCTCTGCTATACACGAACAATCACCTGATATCAACCAGGGTGTGGAACGTAAAAATCCTGAAGAACAAGGGGCCGGTGACCAGGGAATGATGTTCGGATATGCCACCAATGAGACCAGTAATTATATGCCACTGGCTTTGGATCTTGCTCATAAGCTACTTGAAGACCTGGCCAATATCAGAAGAGAAAATACTGACATAACTTATCTCAGACCCGATGCTAAAAGCCAGGTTACTATTGAATATGATGACAATAACAAACCTCTAAGAATAGAAACCATCGTAATATCTACACAACATGACGGTTTTGAGGAAGATGATAATAAAATGCTGGCTAGGATTAAATCTGATATCATCTCATATCTTATCCCCAGGGTCAAAGGTCAGTTAAGTTCAGAGATCCAGGCCCTTTTTAATGATGATATAGTTTATCACATCAATCCTACAGGAAAGTTTGTAATCGGTGGTCCTCATGGCGATACAGGATTGACCGGAAGAAAGATCATCGTTGATACTTATGGTGGAAAAGGAGCGCATGGAGGTGGAGCTTTTTCAGGGAAGGACCCTTCAAAAGTCGATAGAAGTGGAGCATATGCAACTCGTCACATTGCAAAAAATATGGTAGCAGCAGGACTTTGTGATGAAGTGTTGGTTCAGGTTTCATATGCCATCGGTGTAGCTAAACCTTGTGGCGTTTATGTTAATACTTACGGGACATCCAATGTAGAAATGTCAGATGGCGATATAGCCAGGAAAATAGAAGAAGTATTTGATCTAAGGCCTTATGCAATTGAGCAAAGATTAAAATTAAGAAATCCTATCTATAGTGAAACCGCTTCTTATGGCCACATGGGTAGGGTTAATCAAACTGTCACCAAGGTTTTTAACAAAGGGAAGAAAAATGAACTTTCTTTGGATGTTGAATTGTTTACCTGGGAGAAATTGGACTTTGTAGATAAGATAAGATCTGCGTTCGGTTTGTGATCGGAAGGTAATATTCCATTGAATCTTTTTATTAAGATATTTGTTCACTAAGTCGGTTGCTAAATTCAACTTATTTAAATTGATTAATAGTCTGACAAAATTCCTTCAAAATATTTCATCAGTCAATACTACATTCAGGTTGACCACATTGGAAGATGATGAACGCATGGTCTATGTAGCCGGCTCGTTTAACAATTGGGATCCTACAGATCCTAAATATCAACTTACAAAGATCGCTGAAGGTAAATATGAACTGAAGGCTGAATTCCCCCGTGACATTCAATTCCCTATAGAATACAAATACGTCAAAGGTGATTGGGAAAATGAAGAGATCACCAAAACCGGTCACAAGACAAAAAACAGATTGATCCTGAAACCGACAAGAAGTGTTTCAGACAAAGTGGTGCGTTTCAGATACGATGGTAAGACGACCTATGACAGCTTCCTTCCCATTATTGAAAATATCACCCATCTGCATATGCCTTCACTTCAGACCTCTCGTCATCTAAGCGTTGTGCTGCCATACAACTATAAAAGAACCGATAAAAGATATAAGGTCTTGTATTTAAATGACGGGCAGAACTTATGGGATGATAAGGCACCTTTTGGCAACTGGGATCTGGACCATAAGTTTGCGCGCATGTCAGCTTCAGGAAAAAATGAGCTGATCATAGTCGGTATACATCATGGAGGTCAGGAGCGTATTAAAGAATTCATGCCTATCAATGGAACAAGGGTAGGCAGAG
>JAYUWT010000369.1:0-3603 GCA_043753405.1 Saprospiraceae bacterium
CTAATCGTTGATGGTTTGTATTTTACTTCCAAGGGAATGGTTTCGACATTTAATGGAGAAGAAGTAAAACAAATTTCGGCAAAGTTATATCCAAGCATAACCAATGACTTCATACAATTTTCTTCAAAAGAAGATATAGCTGCGTCATGGCTCATATTTGGTAATAATGGCGAACTCAGACTACAAGGCATAGCCGATAAAGAATTATCTGTAGATATATCGTCTTTTTCATCCGGAAATTATATTTTTATTATGCTCGATGCTCAAAGTAATCAAATTTTTAAAAGCAAATTTATCAAATTGTAAATGATTTCCCTATCCTGCCTTAGTCCCCACGAGCACATAATTGTAGCGGGTCTTAACAAAAGAGTTTTGTGGAAAAACAGGATCAAAAGTGGATGTTTTAAATTTGTTGTACCGGGCTTTCTGCCATGGGGAGGCAGTCATCCAATTCATGAGAAGGACACCATTTTTGGCAAGGTTATTTTTACACAATTCTAAAAATTCAAGATTCCTGAATTTCTTTGGGATCTCCAGATCGATGAACAGATCTACAATGATCATGTCATAAGTCATGTCGTTGTTATTGATGAAATATTCTGCATCAGCCTCGACGATCTTTATATCACTTTTAAGTCGTGGCTTCGTGTATTTGTTGAACAATCTGATCACGTTAAGGTCATATTCCACGAGGGTAAAATGGGCCTTAATATGATGGTATTTCTCAAGGATGTAAACCACACTGCCCAATCCTCCGCCCAGGACGAGGATATTTTTCTGGTGAAATTTTTGTGTTTGTAAGGTTTTGAAAGCTGCGACAAAGTTGATGTATTTATCATCAAAGGAATAAACAGCCCGATCAGTGCTCAATTGAAATCGACCTTTTACCAAATCCACATATAAATATTCGTCGTTTTTTCCTTCTGCCCTATCTATAGGAATTTTGACAATGTGACTCAGAAAGATCGTCCACCGGTTGACGGGAAATTGTCGCGAGGACCTCAACTTCTGAACTTTAAGGTAAGATCAAAGACTTCTGAAAGGGTTTTTTTATCTTCTTCCGTAATAGTTATATTTCTTCTCGACATCACCGCTTCCGCAACTTCTAAAGCTTTTTCCAAAACATAGGTTTCAGATCCTTCCATGCCACCCCAGGTAAATGAAGGTATAAAAGTGGGTGGGAAGCCGGGGCCGAAAACATTGGCCGACACTCCGATGACTGTTCCCGTATTCAGCATTGTATTGATGCCGGTCTTTGAGTGGTCTCCCATGATAAGCCCCAGGAATTGAAGGCCAGTATCCATGGGGCCTTCGAGCCGGTGGCTGTATGCGCTTACCTTTTTATAATTATTTTTCAGATTGGAAGAATTGGTGTCTGCCCCAAAATTACACCAGGCCCCTACATAACTGTTACCCAGATACCCGTCATGGCCTTTACTGCTGTATTCCTGAAAGATCGAATTGGTAACTTCTCCACCTATTTTACAATAAGGCCCAAAAGTAGAAGGACCGTATAATTTTGCGCCCATTTTTATAACACTGCCTTCTCCCAGGGCCAGGCCGCCCCGGACCATGGCCCCTTCCATAACCTCAGAATTTTTCCCGAGGTAGATCGGGCCCGTGGTGGAGTTGAAAGTGGCGTATTCAGCCAGTACGCCTTCTTCAGCAAAAAAATCGTCACCCAGGAGTTTGTTGGTTTTTGAGATAGATGCTGAAGTGCGGCCTTTGGTAATTCTTTCAAAATCTGATTTGAGAATTGTTCCGTTCAACGTTATCAGATCCCAGGGATAATTGATATGAAGGGTTTCGGCCTTATCATCTATATGAATGTTGTTCCTCGAATGATAGTTGAATCTGCCGTCATAAAAATCTTTGAGTTCATTTTCTTTGAGCCACATGGCTACGGGATGGCCATCTATCATGAGGGTCTGCTCATGGGTTAACCGGTTGATGTGTTCCATTAATGGTTCATCCGGCAAAAATGCTGCATTGATGACGGTAACAGGTCCCGTGAGAGGTAAGGCAAACTTATGTTGAAGATATGATTGCGTAAGAACACTGCAAGAGCTATCGAAAGCAGCATTCCATTTTTCCCTGATGGTATCGATGCCTATCCTTAGTTCTGCAACAGGACGTGTATAAGTGAGCGGCAAAAGGTCTTTCCATTCAGGGCCATCGAATAATACTACTTGCATCGGATGTATTTATCTCCAAAGTTAAGCAGTAAGCGCACAATTAATAATTATTGATGAAAAAATGTAAATCTCCTGATTCCTTAAGTTGAGGCAGAAAATCCTTAATTGATAATACTAAAAAAGCCATGGAGCGATCCATGGCTTTAGATATATCATCTGTAATTATCAGAAAATGTTGAAAATTACTTTGCGAATTTTGCGAATTTTTTGTTGAACTTGTCGATCCTACCTGCAGTGTCTACAAATTTCATCTTACCTGTGAAGAAAGGATGAGAAAAAGAAGAGATCTCCACTTTCACTAAAGGATATTCATTACCATCTTCCCACACTATGGTATCTTTGGTATTGACGCAGGATTTTGTAATAAAGGTCTCATCTGTGGAGATGTCCTTAAATACAACGGGCCTGTAATTATTAGGATGTATGTCCTTTTTCATGGTATTCTTTTTTATTTCAGGGTGCAAAGATAAAAAGTTATCTCTATATATAAAACAAAAGTGAAAAAAAATTCTGCTAATATAATTTGATTGTTGACAATGCATTCAATTAAATAGCAACAATACTTTAAAGAGTTCTAGAGTCTAGTATCTAGAGTCTAGTGTCTGTTACTCAAATGTCGGAAAGTAAACATCTTCAAAGTGCCTCAATGTATGGCCTCCGTCTTCTTTCGTCACGATCGCTATGATATCAACCTGAACCGACCATTCATGTCCGATCTTTGCAGCATATTGATAGCCGACGTCCAATAGCATAATTTCTTTTTTGGAAGTAACGAAGGCATCGGGCGTCCCGAAGTAGGTATAACTCCGGGTTTTCACTTCCACGAGGACCAATTTATCCTCTTTTTTTGCGATAATATCCACTTCTGCCCTTTTCCATCTCCAATTACGCTCCAAAATATCATACCCTTCTTTGATAAGGTATGCTACTGCTATGTCTTCTCCTCTATTGCCAAGTATTTTACGTTCAGGATCCACAGCTCAAATGTTAAAGTCCCGGAATTTAAATTTCATAGCACAATATACCAAGATTTATCATCGTATATTATATAATACATGCGTCAGAAGATCCCAAAAACTTTTATGCTTCTGACAAATGGTTAATATTATTGTCTAAATCGTTTTATTTTAATTTCATGGTTTAATCCAGACGTTTTTCTGAAATGTCTGGATTTTTTTTTGTCTTCTTACCCTGCATTTTTATTGTCCAACTTTAGGAAGTTAGTTCACATGTATCCCGCAATTGCTAGGGGATCCAAAATCAAAATGATATCTGTAGCCAAGTTTGGATTCTTTTTTCTTTTTGTCTTAACACAAAAAGAAACAAAAAAGTCAAGGCTCTATAAATTTTTTAACGCTCATTCTTTCCGAAAATGCTCAAAAAATTACGCTCGAAATTTAAGGCTCCT